>JAZBPF010000630.1:0-13928 GCA_036351515.1 Pseudomonadales bacterium
CCGGTGACGAGCTTGCTGGTCATGGCGACGACCTGATCCGCGAGGACGAGGAGCATGCCGCCGTGGATGGTGCCGTGGGTGTTGCAGTGCTCGGGGAGCACGCGCAGGGCGACGTCCACGGCGCCCTCGGCGGGACGGACCCAGAGGCCGCCGACGAAGTTCACGAAGGGGGACGGGGTCCCGTAGCGCTCGAAGCCCTCGCCGCGGAGCGCCGCGTCGTCGGGCTGGGTGACGCCCGCGCTCACGCGCGGGCGGTACCGCCGCCGCGCACGAGGCGGCCCGGCAGGGCCCCGGTGTGCACGCCGTCCTCGAAGGTCACCTGCCCGCCCTGCACCGTGTAGCGGTAGCCGTCCACGCGCTGCACGAGGCGCTTGCCGCCCGTGGGCAGGTCGTGGATCGCTTCGGGGCGATGGAGCCGGAGCGCGTCGAAGTCGATGATGTTCAGGTCGGCCTTCATGCCCGGGGCGACGAGGCCCCGGTCGCCCATGCCGTAGGCCTCGGCCGTGTCCCGCGAGAGCTTGCGCACGAGGTACTCCAGCGGCAGGCGCTCCCCGCGACTCCGGTCCCGGCCCCAGTAACTGAGGATGTAGCTCGGCATGCCCGCGTCGGCGATCACGCCGCAGTGGGCGCCGCCGTCGGAAAGGCCGAAGAGGATGTTCGGGAGCTGCATGATCTCCCGGTAGTAGTCGAGGCTGTAGGACTCGTAGCCGCCCAGCGGCTGGTAGAACAGCTCGCGCCCGTCCTGCTCGAGGAGCAGGTCGTACATCTCCTCGAAGGCGGAGACGCCGCGGGCGGCGGCGCGGCCCGCGACGCTCGCCTCCCGGGGCTGCTCGTAGTCGGGCACGTCGCCGAGGGGGAAGACCTGCCAGAGCAGGTCCTCGAGGCTCCGGCCCATGATCGTCCGCGGGATCGCCGAGTGCTCGGCGAGGATGCGCGCGCGGATCGCGGGATCGCGCAGCTTCGCCACCTTCTCCGCGTGCGGCAGGTGCGCGAGCTCCGTGGCGAAGGTCGGATGGCCGACGAAGACGTGGAAGCTCGACTGCAGGCCATGGAGCACGCCCGTCGGGCGCGCGGCCATCTGCGGACGGATCTCCATGCCTTCCGCGGCCGCCTCCGCCGCGAGGCGGTAGATGCGCCCGTCCACGTAGGCCTCCGCGGAGGTGCCGACGAGCGTGACCTTCAGGCCCGTCTCCTTCGCGAAGCGCTTCACCCAGGTCCACTCGTCGTCGCTGCCGAGGTGGTCCGAGACGAGCTCGAAGACGCCCTGGGGGAAGCCCTTCATGGCCAGGCCGAGGGCGAGCATCTCGTCGGAGCCGGCGAAGGTGCCGGGAACGTGCACGCCGTGCTTGTCCTTGTGGAGCAGGGTCCGGGAGGAGGAGAAGCCGAGCGCGCCGGCGGCGACGCCCTCGCGCACGAGCTGCGCCATGGCCGCGAGTTCGGCGTCCGTGGGCACGTCGTCCTGGGTGTTGCACCGCTCGCCCATGACGTAGGCGCGCACGGCCCCGTGCGGGACCTGGGTGCCGACGTCCACGGCCCGCGGCATGCGCTCGAGGGCGTCGAGGTACTCGGGGAAGCTCTCCCACTGCCAGTCGATGCCCTCGGCCAGCGCCGAACCGGGGATGTCCTCCACGCCCTCCATGAGCTCGATGAGGAAGTCCTGCTGCCCGGGACGCACCGGCGCGAAGCCGACGCCGCAGTTGCCCATGACCACGGTGGTGACCCCGTGCCAGCTCGACGGCGCGAGGACCGGATCCCAGGTCGCCTGGCCGTCATAGTGCGTGTGCACGTCCACCCAGCCGGGCGTGACGAGCCGGTCCCGGGCGTCGATCTCCCGGCGCGCCGCGCCGAGCCCCTCGCCGACCGCGACGATGCGGTCGCCATCGACGGCGACGTCGGCCTGCCGGCGCGCCTCGCCGGAACCGTCGATCAGGGTGCCGTTGCGGATGACGAGATCGTGCATGGTGGGTCCTCCCCGAGCGCGCTCGCGGCGCGTCCAATGGACTTGCATCGATCCGGAGCCTACGACGGCCTCCCGGGCCGGTCCACCGCCGTCAGTCCTCGCGGTGGACCCGCACGTGATCGGGGTAGAAGGCGACGTGACCGGCGAGGCCCGCGACCTCCTCCATGGGGTCCTCGTAGCTCCAGACCGCGTTCTCGAGGCGGCGGCCGTCCACGAGGAGCGCGAAGTAGCTCGCGTCCCCCTTGAAGGGACAGCGCGTGTGGTGATCCGTGCGCTCGAGGGCCCCGGGGCGCACGGCGTCCTCGGGGAAGTAGACGACCGGCGTGTGGAAGGACTCCTGCACCTCCAGCGCGCGGGTCGTCTCGGCGATGACGGTGCCGTCCACGGCGGCCACGAAGCGTCCGCCCACGGGCACCAGGTCCACCGCGTAGTCCGGGTAGCGGTCCAGTACCCGGGCGCGCTCCGCCGTCCGTTCGTAGCGGGGCATGAATCCCTCCACCGTTGCTCCGGCCGCCCGAGCCCCCGATGATGCGCGCCTCGCGGGAGGAGACCAACTCATGGCCACGACGCCGGCGCAGGGCCACCGGCGCTGGATCGGTGCCGCCTGGATGCTCGGCGCCTCGGGGCTCGGCGCGCTCATCGACGCCTTCGTGAAGGCGCTCCAGGACGGCTACGGCACGCCGCAGATCGTGCTCCTGCGCCTGCTCTTCGCCCTCCCCTTCGTGCTCGGCGGCGCCGCCCTCGCCGGGAACCTGCGGGACGTCCGCCCCCGGCGCTGGCGCTGGCACCTGCTCCGGGCCTGCTGCGCCTCGGGGACCACCTTCGGCTTCTTCTGGGCCCTCGGCGAGCTGCCCCTCGTGCTCGCCGTGACCCTCTACTTCGTCGCGCCGCTGCTCATCGCCGCGCTGTCGTGGCCGGTGCTCGGGGAGCCCGTGGGCCTCGTGCGCTGGGGCGGGATCGTCCTCGGCTTCGCCGGCGTGCTCCTCGCGCTGCGCCCGGGCGAGACCGGCTGGGATCCGGCCATGCTCGTGGTGCTCGCCTCGGCGACCTGCTGGGCCCTGCTCGCGCTCTCGGGCCGGCGCATGGCGGACGAGCCTGCCGGGGCCATGGTGCTGTCCACCATGCCCCTGTCCCTGGTGATCTCGGCCACCCTCGCCCTGCCTGCCTGGGTGACGCCCACGGCGGGGGACTGGCTGCTCTTCGCCCTCGTCGGGGCCTGCGGGACGGGCGTGCACTACTGCGTGCTCTACGCCTACCGCGCCGCGGACGCGGGCACCGTGGCCCCGATGGAGTACTCGGGGCTGCTCTGGGCCGCCGTGCTCGGCTTCCTGTTCTGGGGGGAGATCCCGACGGCGTGGACGCTCGCCGGCGCGACCGTGATCGTGGCCGGGGGCGTGATCGTGCTGCGGGCGCGGAGCTGAGTCAGACCGGGCGGAAGGGTTCCCGGAACCCGGACTCCACGTGGACCTGCAGCGCCTCGGTGACGTCGTCGGCGTCGCCCTCGAGGGCCTCCGGAGGAATCGGTGCCCCGAAGCGCACCCGGTACTCGCCGCCGCGCTTGTTCACCACCTCGTGGAAGAGGGTGATGTCGCGGAGCTGATCGGACAGGCGCGAGAACAGGTAGAAGAGCGGGGAGTTGCGCCCGGAGATGTGCATGGGGATCACGGGAATCCCGTGCCGACGGGCCAGGGAGACGGCCGTGGGCATCCAGGGGCGCTCGCGCAGGCGGCGCTGCGTGTCCATGTAGGCGAGGCGGCCGGAAGGGAACATGACCACGAGCCGGTCGTCGCGGAAGGCGAGCTGACAGCTCTTGAGGGTCTCGCGGGTCCGGGCGCGGGTCCGCCGGTCCTGCACCCACTCCACGGGGATGATCAGGTCCGCGAGCCCCGGGGCGATGCGGATCGCGTCCCGGTTCGCGAAGATCGTGAGGTCCCGGCGCACGCGGGTGAGGGCGTCGAAGACCACCACCCCGTCGGCGATGCCCGTGGGATGGTTGCCGACCACCACCGCCGCCCGGTCCGTGGGGACGTGCTCGAGCCCCTCGGTGACGACGTTCAGGGACAGGGCCTCGCGCAGGAACTCCATGGCCTCGAGGCCCGGCAGGTCCGCGATCCGGTCCGCCATGCGCACCGCGTCCCGGTAGCCGAGGAGCGGGTAGAGCACCGCCCGGCCGACCGCACCCACGAGGGGACGGGACAGCAGTCCCGGAGCCCGTTCCTGGATCAGCACGTCGACGATGTGGCGCTCGGAGGCCCGGACCCGCCGGAGTACGGCGGCCAGGGCGCGGGATTCGGTAGCGGTCATGCAGGGACCCCTGCCGGGACGTGGCGCCAAGTGTACGGATGAAGGGGGGCGGTGTAACGCGGGAGTCCATGAACCCGTGATGACGGCGGGAGGAGGGATGCGGCCCCGGGAGGACCCGACGGAGGGGCGGAAGCGGGCTCGCACGGTGGCCTTGGCACCGCCACCGTGGGGGCGAACTTCCGTGGCCCCGCCGGCGGCGCGACTGCTTCGGCCGGGCGCTGCCGTCGCCGGTGAACCGGGCTCCCACAGGCGCCGTGGCACCGCCGCTGTAGGAGCGGACTTCAGTCGCGACTGCTTCGGCAGGACGCCGTCGTCGCCGGTGAACCTGGCTCCCACGGGCGCCGTGGCACTGCCGCTGTGGGAGCGGACTTCAGTCGCGACTGCTTCGGCTGGACGCCGTCGTCGCCGGTGAACCCGGCTCCCACGGGCGCCATGGCACTGCCGCTGTGGGAGCGGACTTCAGTCGCGACTGCTGCCGCCGGGCGCCGTCGTCGCCGGTGAACCTGGCTCCCACAGGCGTCGTGGCACTGCCGCTGTGGGAGCGGACTTCAGTCGCGACTGCTTCGGCCGGACGCCGTCGTCGCCGGTGAACCTGGCTCCCACAGGCGCCGTGGCACTGCCGCTGTGGGAGCGGACTTCAGTCGCGACTGCTTTGGCCGCGCGCTGCCGTCGCCGGTGAACCTGGCTCCCACAGGCGGCGTGGCACCGCCGCTGTGGGAGCGAACTTCAGTGGCCCCGCCGGCGGCGCGACTGCCGAGGCCCTGCCCGTCGACTCACTCCCCTGCGAGGCGGACCTCGTCGGCTTCGGCGGCGATGTAGCCGAAGGCGGCCCAGGAGCCCGTGTCGAAGATCTCCTGGCGCAGTGCGGCGGCGCGCTCCGCATCGCCGTTGTAGAGGTACCAGTTGGCGACGCCGTAGCCCTGGGTCGCGAGCGCCAGGGCGCGGTCGTCGGCGTCGGTCTCGAAGAGCGCGTCCACGGAGAGCTCGCCGCGGTACATGCGCAGACGCTTGAGGTAGGCGTCGTTCTCCACGACCTCGAGCTCGGGCGTGATGGGCTCGAGCACGGCCGCGGCCTCGGCGTCCTTCCCCTGGCGCCGGAGCGTCATGTAGAGCCAGTCCGTGGTGGCCACGAGCAGATCCGGATTCGGGGAGTACTCGAGGCACTCGCGCCAGACCGCCTCCGCCTCGGCGAAGTCCCCGCGCAGGTAGTGGGCGAGCGCCAGGTGGTAGAGCACGTTGAACTGGGTGTTCGAGAGCGGCTGACCGATGGCGTTGGGGATGCCGTCGGGCTCGAGCTCGGTCACGTCCTTCGGCATGAGCTCGTAGGCACGCTGCAGGTCGGCGACGGCCCGCTCCAGGCGCCGGGTGCTGATGTAGCGATGGCCCCGGTGCCGGTGGAGCCGGTAGGACTCCGGGAAGCGCTCGAGCCCCTCCGTGAAGACGGCGATGGCCTCGTCGTAGCGCTGCAGGTAGGCGAGGCGGCGTCCGAGCCAGATCGTGGCCTCCTCGTCGGGCTCCGCCTCGAAGGCGGCGCGCGCCTCGGCGAGGTTGCCCTCGAGGCGGGCGCGGGCCGCGTCGGAGAGCGGTGTCCGGTAGAGCGGCTCGCCGGCGAGGGACCGGGCCGCGGGGATCGCGTCCTCCGCAGGCGCTGCGGAGACCGCGGCACCGGCGCCGGCGGCGAGGAGGAGCACGAGCAGGAGGATCGGACGCATGAACGGAACTCCTTCGAGGAAAGGGGTCAGCGGGCAGCGGTCGCGCGTGGCGCCGGCTCCCGCAGGCAGGTGGTGCGCAGCCAGCTCGTCACGGTCCGCGCGAGGGCGATGCGCACGCCGGAGAAGGCGTGGTCCCCCTGCAGCGTGACCGCCTGCAGGGACGCGTCGCGGAAGGTGAGCGCCTCCACGAGCGGCGTGTGGTGCACCTCCGGCGGCGCCACCGTGTCCGCCAGGCCCGCCACCAGGAGCACATGCTCGTCGAGGAGTTCCGGGACCGTCCGGCGCAGGTCGAAGGCCGCCGGATCGGAGGCGAGCTCCTGCACGAGGGCGGTGCCGTTCGTGCCGGCGAGGGGCCCGACGGTCCAGGCCTCGAAGTTTCGCGCCACCTCGTCGGCCATGGCCGCGTCGTCGCGCAGGCGCGCCCCGAGCCCGCCGAGGTTCGCCCCGGCCAGGGAGGCGACGCAGCCCAGCCCCTCCGCCTCGGCCCCGGCGCGGAGCGCCGCCCAGCCGCCCATGCTGTGGCCGATCAGCGCCCGCGGACCGTCGTCGAGTCCGAAGCGCTCGCGGACCGCCTCGCTCCGGCTCCAGGCGACGGCCGCATCCACGTCCTCGAGCACGTGCGCGAAGGAGAAGCTCCCGGGGCTGCCCCAGGCGCCGCGATAGTGGAAGAACACCACCGCCCAGCCGGCCCGGCGCATCGCCTGGGCCAGGTCGAGGTTGCGTTCGTCCCCGGGGAGCCCGTGGAGCAGGAGCGCGACCGGGTGCGGACCCTCGCCGCCCGGCAGGTAGACGATCCCGTTGAGGGGCACGCCCCCGCTCGGGATCCGCACGGCCTCCATGGAGGGCGGCGGATCCTGCGGCGGGGGGTCCATGGTGGCGGGGTCGAAGCCCGTCGCGGCGCATCCCCCGAGGAGCAGCACGCAGAGCCAGGCGCCGGCACGCATCACGGGCGTTCTCCCGGCGCCTCGAGGGACGCCGCGTCCGCCCACCAGGCGTGCGTGCCGCTCGAGATCCGGTGTGGGAGCAGGATCCGGCAGACCGGACCGGCGGCGAGGTCCCGGGCGTCGAGCACGACGCACTCGGAGCGGTCCTCCTCGAGGTCCGTGACGAAGGACACGAGGTAGCCGTCGTCCTCCTCCGTGCCGCCCCGGCGCGGCGCGAAGGGCGCCTCGCTGCCGAAGCGTCCGGGGCCGAAGGCGAAGGCGTCGCTGCGCCCGGTTTCCAGGTCGTGCTTCACGAGCCCGTCCATGAGGAAGCGCCCCGGCGGCAGCGTCGCCGAGTAGCGGTAGCGGCTCGGGCGCCCGGCGCGGCGCTGGTCGATGGTCCCGAACTCGAGGGTCCGGTCGTCCAGACGCGTCTCCGTGACGCGACCGGTGGCGAGGTCGAGGCGCCAGCGGTGCAGCCGCGGCCGGAAGGAATGGGCGTCGATGCCGGCCATGAGCCCGCCGAGGCCCTTCGGCGCGTCCGCGAGGGGTGGCGGGCTCGGCTGCTCCTGGAAGTAGCCGTCGATCACGATCGCCCCATCCTCCTCGTGGGCGTTGTTCCAGTGCAGCACGTAGGTGGGCTCGGCCTCGAACCAGCGCACGTCCTCGGCGGTCCCGTAGCGCGGGAGCACCGCGAAGCGCGTGGGCAGGTCCGGATGGAAGACCGGCACGTGCAGGCCCTTCGCGAGCAGCTCCGGCGGCCAGAACAGGGGCAGGTCGACGAGGATCGTCCAGTTCGGCGTGAACGCCATGTCGTGCGGGAGCCGCGGTCCGGGAAGCGGAACCGGCGTGTAGTGCACGAGCCGGTCGTGCCGGTCCACGACGCCGTAGTGCTGGTAGGGCGCGTACTTCGAGTAGTTGAAGAACAGCAGCTCCCCGGTCTGCGGATCCACCTTCGGATGCGCGGAGATCCCGTCGATGGGCGCCCAGGGGGCGATGCCGAGATCGTCGAGGGTCTCCGGGTCGAGACGGTAGCCCTCGCCGCACTGGTAGAAGGTGGAGAGCACCCGGCCGCCGTGGACGATGACGTCCGTGGAGGACGCGTCCTTCAGCCGTTCGCGGGCGCCCCAGCCCGGGCGCTCGGAGCGCGCCGGATCCTCGGCGATGCCGGCCCAGAGCGCACGGCCCGCCTCGAGTTCGGCGGCGAAGCCGCGGGTCCGGACGAAGCGGTTGCGGTAGACCACCTCCCCGTCCTCGAAGCGCAGCGCGTGGAGCATGCCGTCGCCGTCGAAGGGGTGGTAGCGCCCGAGCGGGGCGTGGAGCGGATTCTCCGTGTTGCGCAGGTAGAGGCCGTCGAGGTCCCGCGGGATCTCGCCGATCACCTCGAGGTCGCGGGCGTCGAGTTCCTCCGCGAGCGGCGTCCAGGCGCCGGTCAGGTAGGGATGCTCCGCGTCCGCCGGGATCGTCGACGGATAGTGTCGTCGGTGCGTGACTCTCATGCGCTCTCCCCTCCGCTCGCGGCGTCAGCATCGGCGTCCCGGGCGTCGCCTTCAAGGGCCGCCGGGGCCTCGTCGTCGAACTCGGCGCCCCAGAGCCGGGCCCGGAGCCCGGAGGTGCGCTCCGTGCGCCGAGCCACGGTCCGGCGCAGCACCGCCTCGCCGCCGTGGACGTGCACGGTGCTCCGGGCCCGGGTCACGGCCGTGTAGAGCATCTCCCGGGTCAGGAGCCGCTGCTCGTTCTCCGTGGGGTCGTCCGGGAGCACCACGGTCACCGCGTCGAACTCCGAGCCCTGGCTCTTGTGCACGGTCATGGCGTAGATGGTCTCGTGCGCGGGCAGGCGCGTGGGGGCCACGGCGCGCACGCCGCCGTCGCTCGCGGCGAACCAGACCCGCGTGCGCCCCTCCGCGTCGACGAGGACGACCCCCGTGTCCCCGTTGTAGAGCCCCAGGGCGTAGTCGTTCACCACGATCATGACCGGCCGCCCGGCGTGGAAGGGCAGGTCCGGACGGATCCGGCCCCGACGGGCGAGCTCCGCCTCGACGGCGGCGTTCAGGGCCTCGACGCCCACCGGCCCGCCGCGCGTGGCGGCGAGGAGCTGGTAGCGCCCGAAGGCGGCAAGCGCCGCCTCCGGGTCCGCGCCGGGGGTCGCCGCGAGGGTCACGGCCTCCTCGTAGCGGTCCGCCGCGTCCGTCACCAGCGCCGCCGGGGCCGCGCCCTCCCCGCTCCAGGTCAGGCCCGGCGCCCGCCGGCGGAGCTCGGCGACGGCGCGCTCCGCGTCGCCCGCGTTCACGGCGGCGGCGAAGCGACCCATGGCGCTGGCCGGATCGAAGCGGTGGCTGCGCTCGAGCAGGCACAGGCAGTCCGCCAGCGCGGGCACGGCCTCGCCCGCCAGGGCCGCCAGGTCGAAGCCCGTGAGCGCGCCGAGGCGCTCGGCCTGGCTCCTCGAGAGGCGGCGCGTCACGAAGTGGCGCTCGGTCCAGGCGCAGAGGTCCGCGAGCACCCGCCCGGCCTCGACCGACGAGAGCTGGTCCCGGTCCCCGAGGAGCACGAGGCGCGTCTGGGGCGCGAGCGCTTCGAGGAGCCGGGCCATCATGCGCAGATCGACCATGGACGCCTCGTCCACGACCACCACGTCCGCGGGCACGCGCCGCTCCGCCCCGTACCGGAAGCGGTTCTCGAGCGGCCGCCAGCCGAGGAGCCGGTGCAGCGTCTCGGCGGTCTCCGGCAGGCGCTCGAGCACCGCGGCGTCCGCGCGTCCCTCCGCGGCGAGCCGCGCCTTGGACTGGCGCACGGACTCCGTGAGCCGCGCCGCCGCCTTGCCCGTGGGCGCGGCCAGACGGATCCGCAGGGGGGCGTCGCCCGCCTCCTCGAGGAGCACGAGGAGCATGCGCGTGACCGTCGTGGTCTTGCCGGTCCCGGGGCCGCCGGTGATCACCGCCAGACGGCGGTCGAGGGCCATGGCGGCGCCGACCCGCTGCCAGTCCACGGCGTCCTCGTCGTTCGGGAACAGCAGCGCGAGGCGCGCGGCGAGACGCGCCGGGTCGGCGCCCGCCGGCTCCACGGCGCCGGCCCGCGCGGCGAGCGCCTCGGCGACGGTGCGCTCGTAGCCGTGGTAGCGCGTCAGGTAGAGGCGACCGTCCTCGAGCACGAGCGGGGCGTCACGCCCGGTCCCGAGCAGGCCGCTCTCGCGCAGCAGCCTCGCCACCGTGGTGGGCTCCTCCGGCAGCTCGCCCTCGAGTCCCGCGAGCCGCGCGAGCTCGTGCACGCGCGCGAGGGCGAGGCAGCTGTGCTGGCGCCCGAGCTCCGCCGAGAGCAGCGTGCCGACCGCCCGCAGCGTCCGCCCCGCGGGCGATCCGGGCGCCTTCCCGGCCCAGCGCGCGAGCGCCTCGCCGAAGTGCCGGTCCACCGCCCGTGCCCCGCCCTCGCCGCGCTCCGCCGCCTTCATGCGGCCACCTCGCGCCCGTCCAGGAGCGCGTCCAGCGCGTCGAGCAGCGCGCCCGACGGCCGGTCCCGGAACACCCCGGTGGCGCCGGTCCCGTCGAGCCCGCGCAGGAACAGGTAGAGCACGCCGCCGAAGAAGGGCTCCGGGTCCGCGCCGGCCAGGCGCCGGCGCAGGAGCCGGCGCAGGGCCACGCAGTAGAGCAGGTACTGCAGGTCGTAGCGGTGCGCGCGGATCGCCGCGGCCATGGTCGCGTCGTCGTAGGCGGCGGCCGCGGGACCGAGCCAGTTGGACTTGTAGTCGACGATCCAGAAGGCCCCCTCGTGCTCGAACACGAGGTCCACGAAGCCCCGCAGGAGCCCTCGCACGCGGGGCACGGAGAGCGGCGCGTCCCCGTAGCCGTGCGACGCGAGCAGGGCGCGCAGGCGCCCCGTGTCGAGATCGCCGAGGCGCAGGTGGAACTCGAGTTCCGGCACGGCCCGCTGCAGGCCCGCGAGGTCGGTCCCGATCCCGAGCGGGGTCGCGCGGACGGTCCGCAGCCAGCCGTGCACGGCCTCGGGCGCCTCCCCGGCGCCGGTGCCGAAGCCCCAGCGCGCGAGGCCCCGGCGGACGTGCCCGGGTCCCTCCTCGGGCGCCGTCGGCCAGGTCTCGAGCAGCTCGTGCAGGCAGGTCCCCGGACGCGCCCCCCGGGGGAAGCGCGCCGCGGCGTCGAGCGGTTCCACGGGCTCTGCCGCGCGCGTGCCCGGGCCCTCCCCCCCGTGCGCCTCGTCCTGGGCCCCCGCCCGCAGGGCGCGGTCCTCGCCGTCGGCCACGAGTGCCGTGTAGCTCGTCACACGCCAGCTGCGGTCGATGCGCCCCGTGAACTTCGCCCGCGGCGGCAGCGCCGGCGGGGACGGCGCGGGTCCGCCGGCGCCCGCGGCCGCGGCGTCGACGGGCACCCGCACGAGGTCCGGGCAGGCGCCGGCGCGGGCCTCGAGGGCCTCCGCGAGCGTCGCGTCGTCGACGGGCGTCTCCACCGGGCCGAGCAGGAGCCGTCCGAGGGCCGTGCGATGGAGCACGGAGGCGCCGGCGTTGCCGTCCCGGAGGTTCGCGACGCCGACGAAGCAGCCGTGGCGGGCCCGCGTCAGGGCCACGTAGAGCAGGCGCAGCTCCTCGGCGAGCCGTTCCTCGTCGGCGCGCGCCAGCGCCGCCTCGTCGGGCGCGAGGTCCAGGACCGCCTGCCAGCCGTTCCCGACGGGCTCGTGGAACAGGGCGTCGCGCACAGGCCGGGCGCGGATCCCGAAGGGCAGCACGACCAGCTCGTACTCGAGCCCCTTGGAGCCGTGCACGGTGACCAGGCGCACGAGGTCGCCGTCCGCCTCCAGGCGCAGCTGCGTCGTCTCGCTCTCCTCGCGCCGTTCGAGCTCGCGCCGGTACCAGCGCAGGAGCCGGTGCATGCTGCCGAGCTCGGCGGCCTTCGCCTGCAGCAGCTCCCCGAGGTGGCGCAGGTCCGTGATCCGCCGGGCGCCGTCCGGCTGCGCGAGCAGGCGTCGCGGCACGGCGTGGTCGGCGAGGAGCGCCCGGAGCATCACCAGCACGCCGCCGTCGCGCCAGAGCCCGTGGTAGCGCGCGAAGGCGGCGAGGTGCGCGTTCCAGGCGTCCTCGTCGGCCACGGTCTCCCGATGCAGCTGCCCGAGGGGCAAGGCGAGGAGCGCCGTGGCCAGCGCCGCGCGCACGGCGCGCTCGTCCCGCGGTTCGAGGACGGCCTCGAGCACCTGGGCGAGGTCCCGGGCCTCCGCGGTCGCGAACACGGGATCGCGGCTCTGCCAGGCGCTGGCGACGCCGGCGCCGGCGAGCGCACGGCGCACCACCTCGGCCTCGTGCCGATCGTTGACGAGCACGGCGATCTGCCCGGCGGTCAGGGGCTCGCCCTCGAGGACCGTGTCTCCGTCGAGGAGCAATGCGATCTCCCGCGCCGCCACCGCGGCGAAGGCTTCCCGCGCCGCCGTGGCGGAGATCGTCCCTTTTCCCTCCGGGGCGAGGTGCCAGAAGGTGAGCGCCGGCACGGGCGCCCCGCTGCGACGGAACGCCCCCGGCTGCGCCTCGGGACGCGGGCGCACGCGGACGAAGTCGATGCCGGGGGACGCGAAGGGATCGGGCTGCGCCGTGTAGAGCGCCTCCACGGCCCGCAGCATCTCCGGCGAGGAGCGCCAGTTCGTGTCCATCTCGTGCCGGGCCTCGGCGGGGAGCGCGTCGCGCGCCTCGAGGTAGGCGAAGACGTCCGCGCCGCGGAAGGCGTAGATGGCCTGCTTCGGATCGCCGATGAGCACGAGCCCCGTCTCCGGTCCCGGCGGATAGAGCGCGTCGAAGATCGCCCACTGCACGGGATCGGTGTCCTGGAACTCGTCGATGAAGGCGAGCGGCCAGCGCCCGCGCACGTGCGCCGCGAACGCCTCCCCGGACGACCCCCGCAGCGCGGCGGCGGTCTGCACGAGCACGTCGTCCGGGGCGATCATGCGGTCCTCGCGCTTGCCCGCCTCGATGCCCGCGCGGATCGCCGCGAGCGCCCGGCCGCGCACGGTGGCGTGGAAGACCTCGATCTCCGCCAGCGCCGCGTCCACCGCAGCGAGGAACGGCTCGATCGCAGGGTCCTCCCCCTTCCGCTTCAGGTTCTTCGGCGCGAGGAGCTTCTCCCGCGCATAGGCGCGGAGCAGGTGCTCGGCGCCGCGCAGGCGACCCTCGGCGTCCGGCACCGCGAGGAGCGCCGCGTCGGAGCCGGCCCAGGCGTCCATGCGGTCGAGCATGGGCTGCCCCCCGGGGCCGTCCTGGCTCTTGCTGACGCGCGAGCGCGCGAGCTCCCCGCGCACGTCGTCCTCGCGCCAGCGACGCTTCACCACGCCGAGCGCCCGCCCGACGGCCTCGGCCTGCTCGGGCAGCGTGCCCGGTCCGGCGCCCCGGACCACGAGACCCGGGCGGTCGAGCTGCGCGTCCACGGCCCGCAGCAGGGCGTCCGGATCGCCGTGGCGCTCGCGCAGGAGCGCGAGGTGCTCGCCGGCGAGCGGGTAGACCTCCCGCCGCCAGAAGTCGCGCGCCGCCCGCTCCCGGTAGGCGCCGTCGTCCAGCACGAAGGCCGGATCGAAGACGGCGCCGCTCTCGAAGGCGGACTCCGTGAGCACCCGGTGGCAGAAGCCGTGGATCGTGAACACGCCGGCCTCGTCGAGCTGGCCGAGGGCGGCGCCGAGGAGCGTCGCGGCGCGCCGATGGTCCGGCAGTTCCTCGAGGAGGGCGCGCAGGAAGGGATCCTCGTGCGTGCCCGCGAGGAACGCGTCCCGCGCCTCCACCAGGCGGTTGCGCAGCCGGTCCCGGAGCTCCATGGTCGCGGCCCGTGTGAAGGTGACCACGAGCAGCCGGTTCACGGTGAGCGGCTCCGGCAGGCCGTGGCCGAGGAGCGCGCGCAGGAGCAGGGAGCCGATGGCGTAGGTCTTCCCGGTGCCGGCGCTCGCCTCCACGAGGCGCCGTCCGCGCAGGGGCAGCGTGAGGACGTCGAGCTCAGCCATCGGCCGCCTCCGGGGCGAGATCGCCGTCGTCGCCCTTCTCCAGCCGTTCGACGA
>JAZBPF010000631.1:0-8733 GCA_036351515.1 Pseudomonadales bacterium
CTGCAGCAGCGACGGCACGGACCCGGCCGCCTGGAGCCGCAACTGCCGCTGGGCCATCCACTACGAGGACCACATCCAGCCCATCTGGGAGCGCGCCCGCCCCTTCGAGGGCATGGAGCGCAGCTGCGTGAGCTGCCACACGCGCGAGGCACCGCTGCCGGACCCGCTTCCGCAGCTCGACCTCCGTGCCGGCGCCTCCTTCGCGGAGAACCAGCTGCCCATGAACTCCTACGTCGAGCTGTTCCAGCGCGCGGCGCGGGAAGAGGTCGTCGGCGATGCCGTGCAGCCCGTGGTCGAGATCCTCACGGATCCGGTGACCGGCGATCCGCTCTGCGTGGTCGACGCGGAGGGCAACCCGGTGGTCGACCCGGACACGGGCGAGTGCCTGCAGTTCCAGCAGCGCATCCCGCAGACGGGGCCGTACCTCTCCGCCGGCGGCGCCCGGGCCTCGCGCAATCTCCGCGATCCGGAGACCGGCGAGCTCGAGAACCTGTTCCACCGCGCGGCGAACCCGACGCCGGAGTGTTTCGCGCACCTGCTCACGGACGCGGAGCTCCAGCTCCTGCGCGAGTGGGTCGACATCGGCGCCCAGTACTACAACGACCCCTTCCTGGTTCCCCTCGACTAGGGGTCCGGGAAGGGTTCCGCCGCCCGCTCGCGCGCGTCCGCCGCATGCCCCGCTCCGCGCCGCCGGCGGCCACCGCTGCGACCGGGTCGTCCGTGGCGGAACCAGGAGTAGCTCGCGACCGCGAGGCACCTCGCTTTCGCCGAGGACGCCTCGTCTCGCGCGGGTCCGCCTTCGGCGAGGATCGTACCGCTCGCTGCGGTGCCCGAACGCTTTGCCGGCTCTGACCCACCGGCGGACCAGCGACCGCCCGTCCGCCGCCCGCGCCCTTTCGCTCGCCGGCGCCCTTCGCCCTCCCCTCGCGGGTGGCGAAGGCGCCGGACGCGGTCTTGACTGAGGGTCGAGGAGACGCGGGGACGTCCCGCTCCGCCCGATGCCCAGCTGCCCGGAACCGCCGATGCGCCTGCTCCCCGTGCTCGTCGTGACGCTCCTGCTCGCCGCGATCCCCGCGCAGGCGAAGGAGCGCCTCTTCGTCGAGGTGGCCGATCCCTACATCGAGCTGCACACGGCGCCCGGCCGGGGCTTTCCGATCTTCCACGTGATCGCCCGCGGCGAGCCGGTGACTCTGCTCAAGCGGCGTACGGACTGGATCAAGGTCGAGGACGAGCGGGGGCGGAGCGGCTGGGTCCAGCGGGACCAGATCCGCCGCACGGAGGACGAGTTCGGCCGCCGTCTCGAGGTCGCCGACGCGAATCGGGAGCAGTACCGCCGCTACCGCTGGGAGATGGGCGTGCTCGGCGGCGACTTCGCCGGCGCGGACGGCATCGGCGTCTACGGCGCCTGGCGCTTCACGCCGAACCTCACGCTCCAGCTCGGCGTGACCCAGGCCCTCGGGGAGTTCTCCGAGAACGCCCTGGCCGAGGTGGGCCTCATCCACTCGCCGGTCCCCGAGTGGCGCATCTCGCCCTACTTCGGGCTCGGCACCGGCGTGATCCGCACGGATCCGGCCGCGACGCTCGTGCGCACGGAGGACCGGCTCGACCAGACCGCCCACGTCGCGGCCGGCGTTCGCGTGCATCTGACGCGCCAGCTCATGTTCCGCGCCGAGTACCGCGACTACGTCGTCTTCACGAGCCGCAACGACAACGAGGAACTCCAGCTATGGCAGGCCGGCATCGCCTTCTTCTTCTGATCCCGGCGCGGCTGGCGGCCCTCGGGGCCCTGCTCGGGATCGGCGCGCCGGCCCTCGCGGCCGAGGACGAGGCCCTCGTGCGTCCGGAGGTCGAGCGCCGGGAGATCCGCAGCGCCGACATCGACACGGAGAACTTCGAGATCACCGTCTTCGGCGGGGGCCTCGCGATCCAGGACTTCGGCTTCTCCGGGCTCTACGGGGCGCGCGTCGGCTACCACGTGATCGAGGACCTGTTCGTCGAGGCGACCTACGGCATGGCCGAAGGCGGAGAGACGAGCTTCGAGGAACTTTCCGGAAGTGCGCAGTTGCTCACGGACGACGAGCGCCAGTTCCGCTATTACGACCTGAGACTGGGGTGGAACGTCTTCCCCGGGGAAGCGTTCTTCTGGAACCGGCGCGCGCTCGCGAGCGCCTTCTACCTGACCGCCGGCGTCGGCGGGACGGAGTTCGGCGGCGACACGCGCTTCACCGTGAGCTTCGGCGGCGGCTACCGCGTGCTGCTGAACGACTGGCTCTCGCTGCGCTTCGAGGCCCAGGACCACGTCTTCGAGAGCGAGATCCTCGGGGAGCGCGAGACCGTCCACAACCTGGAGCTGAGCGCGTCCCTGAGCGCGTTCTTCTGACACCCGCGGGGCCGCGTCGGCCCCTCGTACGGAGAGATCCCATGCTGCGCCGTACCGCTGCCGCCACGCTGCTCACCGGCCTCCTCGCCGCGACGGGCGCCGCCCTGCCGGCCGCTGCCGACGAGGGTGGCTACCCCGCGCCGGACTTCACCCTCGAGAGCGCGAACGGCGACAACCTGCGCCTCGCGGAGCTGCGCGGCGAGGTGGTGCTCGTGAACTTCTTCGCCTCCTGGTGCGGCCCCTGCCGCCAGGAGATGCCCGCGCTCGACGCGCTGCACCAGCGCTACGAGGCCCTGGGCTTCAGGGTGCTCGGCGTGAACGTGGACGAGGACCGGGACGCCGCCCTCGCCCTCCTCGACGACGTGGAGGTCTCCTTCCCCGTGGTCTTCGATCCGACGAGCGCCGTGAGCCGCACCTACGAGGTCGCCGGCATGCCCAGCACCTTCGTCGTCGACCGCGACGGCGTCGTCAGCTACGTGCACAAGGGCTACGTGGCCGGCGACGAGGAGATCTACCAGGACGTCGTCCGTCAGCTGATCCGGAAGTGACGCCATGAAGATGCGCACCGCAAGCCTGGTGATCCTCGCAGCGCTCCTCGCGAGCGGCTGCGCGGCGCCCCAGCCCTGGGTGAAGCCCTACGAGCGGGCGAACCTCGCCCATCCGCTCATGAGCCTGAACCCCCACCCCGTGTCCTCGCCCTACATCCGCCACGTGCACGACGCGCGGGAAGGGGCCCGGGGCGCCGAGGGCGGGGCCGGCGGCGGCTGCGGGTGCAACTGACGTGATGGGCACGCGCGCGAGACCGGGACGCCTGCGGCGGGCCTTCGGCACCCTCCTCGCCCTCGCGCTGATCGCGGGTGGCGCGCAGGGGGCGATCCTCCCCGAGGACCGCTCGGATGCGCTCTATCACCTCTACACCGGCGACGAGGTCACGGTGCAGGGGCCGTCCTTCCTCGTGCGCAAGTCCGTCGGGCCGAACGTCTCGCTCTCGGCGAACTACTACATCGACTTCGTCTCGAGCGCGTCCGTGGACGTGCGCGCCACGGCGAGCGAGTACACCGAGCGCCGCGACGAGCAGACCGTCTCCGCGGACTACCTCCACGGCAAGGCCATCGTCACCGCGGCGTACACGCGCAGCGACGAGAGCGACTACACGGCGAACACCGCGAGCATCGGCATCAGCCAGGACTTCTTCGGGGACCAGACGACGCTCAGCATGAGCTACGCCCGCGGCTGGGACACGGTGCGCAACAACGCCGACCCGGACTTCGAGGAGAGCGTGGACCGGCAGACCTACCGGCTGGGCCTGACGCAGATCCTCACTCGCAACGCGCTCGTGTCCCTGAACTTCGAGGCGATCACGGACGAGGGGTACCTGAACAACCCCTATCGCTCCGTGCGCTTCGTCGATCCAACCGCGGGCCGCGGGTTCTCCTACCAACAGGAGCGCTATCCGGAGACCCGCACGAGCGGCGCGGCATCCGTGCGCGGGAAGTACTTCCTGCCCTGGGGTGCATCCGCCACCGTCGGCTACCGCTGGTTCGAGGACACCTGGGGCCTCGCGGCGCACACCGGCGAGCTCGCCTACGCCCAGAGCTTCGGCGAGGACTGGACGCTGGAAGCGAACTACCGCTACTACACGCAGACCGGCGCCGACTTCTACAGCGACCTGTTCCCGCGGCGCGACGCCCAGAACTTCCTCGCCCGGGACAAGGAGCTGTCGGCCTTCGACAGCCACCAGTTCGGCGTGGGGCTCACCTACGAGTTCTTCCGCCGCCAGCAGGGCACCTTCAAGCGCAGCAGCGTCACCCTGCTCGTCGACCAGATGCTCTTCGAGTACGGCGACTTCCGCGACGCGACGGACACCGGTGCGCCCGTGGGCGAGGAAGATCCCTTCAGCTTCCAGGCGACGGTCGTCCAGCTGTTCTTCTCGCTCTGGTACTGAGCGCCATGGGCGTCGCTGGAGCGGTTCCGATCTCCCTGCACCGATCGCGCACTGCATGCGCTTCCCACGACTCGAGGACCACTGTGGGAGCCGGCTTCAGCGGCGACGAACGAGCGAGAAGTTGCCGGAGTCTTTCGGGGCGCCGTCGCCGCTGAAGCTGGCTCTCACAGGCGTCGTGCCCCGTGGGAAGGCGACGCAGTCGCCGAACGCGCGAGCCCGATTCCCGCCACGTCGATCGCGCACTCCGTGCGCTTCCCACGACTCGGGGACCACTGTGGGAGCCGGCTTCAGCGGCGACGGACGAGCGAGAAGTTGCCGGAGTCTTTCGGCCCGCCGTCGCCGCTGAAGCTGGCTCTCACAGCCGTCGTACCCCGTGGGAAGGCGACGCAGTCGCCGATCGCGCGAGCCCGAATCCCGCGACGTCGATCGCGCACTGCGTGCGCTTCCCGCGGGCTCAGGGCTCGAAGCGATCCGTGTAGTGCTCCGGGCCGGTCTCGCGCACGTCCGAGAGCCAGTCGCCCTCGTAGGGCCAGTCCTCCGGATGGTCCGGATGGGGCCCCTGCCAGAAGCGGGCGAAGGGCCCGGCGGCCTCGACCCGCTCCAGGGACCAGGCCTGGCGCCGGAAGGTCCAGCTCTCCGGGACGAGGCGGTGGGCCTCGCGGAAGTGGTGCACGGCCCGCGCATGGTTCCCGAGGGTCTCGAGGTGCGTGGCCAGCGCGAAGTGCGCGTGCCCCGTCGCCACCCGCGCGTCGCGGGGACGGGAGCGGGCGATGACCTCCTCCGGCGAGAGGGCGTAGCGGCTCGCCGCACCCTTCTCGACCCAGTCCCGCAGCGCCGCGTGGTAGGCCTCGGCGTCACTCGGAATGCGGGCGGCCTCGGCCATCATGGCCCGCATGCGCTCGGGCAGCGCCTGCGGGTCCACGGATGGTGCGTTCCGGTCCCGTCCCCGGGGGGGCGCCGGCGCGCTCTCCGCCGGCCGCACGATCGTGAAGGTCTCGTCGATCCACACGCTCATGGGGATGTTCGTGATGCCGAAGCGGTCGGCCAGCACGTGGTGTCGATCGACGAGCGACGGATGCGTGGGTGCGGCCGCCTCGACGAAGGCACGACACCCCTCGGCCCCGAGCGTGTCGAGACCGACGGTGACGAGTTCGAGGCCCTTCGGATGGAGTTCGTCTAGCAGTACCCGCCACACGGGCAGGTCGCCGGAGCACCCTCAGTAGGGCGCCCAGGCGTAGAGGACAATCTTCCGGCCCTTGAGGGTGGACAGCCGGAAGGGCCGCCCGTCGAGGTCCGGCAGCTCGAGGTCCGGCGCGGCCGCGGTCTCGAGCGCCCGCCCGCCGAGCACCGCCGGGCCGAGGGCCCAGAGCCCCGCCTCCGCATCGTGCACGAGGGGCATGCCGAGGCGCTCGGCCACGGCCGGCACGTCGACCCGCGGGCCGCCGGCGTCCCCGAGCGGGACGCAGATCTCTCCGCGGCAGGCCCCCTCCGGCGCGAGGTGCCAGCCCGTTCCGGCCTCGAAGGCCTCGGGCGTCGTCTCGAGCGATTCCAGGATCATCGGTCCCTCCTCTCCGCCGGAAGCCGGCGTCGTCGCGGACGTGCTAGCGTGCGCCCTCGGGCAGCGGGCGCATTCCCCTCCTCGCTCCGGAGCCCTTCCATGCCCTGGGACGCCATCCTGATCGCCGGCAAGGCCGTGCTCTGGTGGGGGCTGCCCCTCGCCTTCGCGGTCCACCAGCTCCTCTCCGTCCGCCGCCTGCGGCGCACGGCGCAGGACGAAGAAGCGGTCGCTCAGAGCCCCAGATCCTCCGCGGAAGCTTCCCGCCGGGAGCGCGCGGCGCCGGCGAGCAGGCGCGCACGCTCCTGATCCTGCGCCTCCTTCGCCTGCTCCTCGGCCTCGATCGCCAGGCGGCGGTCCCGATCCGCGCGCTTGCGATCGGCCACGCGATCGGCCATGCGCATGCCGCCGAAGAACGCGTAGCCGAAGAGGCCCAGGCCGACGGCCAGCAACAGCAGGAGTCCCAGTCCCACGAGTCCGTTCATGCGTGCCCTCCCACCCGGCCCGTGTCGAGCGCCTAATGTACCGACGTCCCGGCGACGTGTCCCGCGTCGAGAGGGCTACACTCCGGCGGACCTCGGTCGGTGGCGGGAGCGGTCATGGGAGTCGGCAGCGGCCATCCCCTGCGCGGTGCGCGACCACGGGACCTCCTCCCCGTTCTCCTGGTGGCGATGCTCGTCGCGTTCGGCGGCCCCGGGCAGGACGTCGCCTGGGCCGAGCTGCGCCCTGCCGACGGCAGCGCCTGGCGGGAGCCCTGGCGGCTCCTGCTCGGCCACTTCGTCCATCACGGGCGCGCGCACCAGCTCCTGAACGCGGGGGCCCTCGCCCTCTGGTTCCTGCTCTGGCGTCAGGGCCCCGGGGAGCGGCTCCTGGAGCTGGGCGTCGTCGCTCTCGGGACGGGCGTCGCCATCGCCCTGGTGAGCGAGCGCAGCTACGTCGTGGGGCTCTCCGGGCTGCTCCACGGGCTCTTCGCGGCCTCGGCGCTCGCGACCTGGCGCGATCCGACGCAGCGCCTGACCGGCGGAATCGTGCTGACGGGCCTCGTCATCAAGGTCGGCTGGGAACAGGCGTTCGGGGCCTCGCCGGGCACCGAGCGCCTCGTGGGACTGCCGGTCGCGACGGAGGCCCACGCTTGCGGTCTGGTGGTCGGGCTCGCCTACGGGGCCGCGGCCCTCGCGTTCGGGAGCCCCAGGGAGCAGGGCGGCCGGAGGTCGGGGGACGGTCCGTAGACCGTCCCCCGCCCCGGAAGATCAGAAGGAAAGACGCAGACCGAGCGTGGGCACGTCCACCCAGTCGTCGAGGCGATAGCGGTCCCAGTCCAGGGTCACGCGCACCTGCGGCTGGAGCCGGAACTCGAGACCCGCCCCGTAGTAGCCGTCGGTGCCGTTCTCGCTTCCGTCGACCCGACCGCTGCCACCGGAGACCACCTCCACCTCGATGTCCGCCTCCCAGAGGAAGAAGCCGCCCCGGACCACCAGCGAGACCGGGCTCGCGCCCAGCGGGAAGCGCCCGGCCGCCCCGAGGGTCCAGCCCTTGCCGAGGTACGGGTGCACCTCGAAGGTGTCGGTCAGGATCGCGTCGATCTCCGTCGGTCGTACGGACGCGCCGTAGCGGCTCGTCGCGTCCCCGAGATCGACGTAGCCCCCCTCCAGGGAGAAGTGCTCCGTGAACTCGAAGCCGAGACCGAGGCGCCAGGCGGCGTCCGTGTCGTCCACGGACACGTCCCGGATCGTCCAGCCCCGGGCCGCGAGGTCCGAGGCGAGGTCCCCGGCGTCGGCCCCGGCCGAGGCCTGGCCGACGCCTGCCGACAGGTACCAGCCCTCCGCCCGCACCCCGACGGGCGCGAGCAGCACCGTGGCCCCGATGACGGCGGCGAGCACCGCCGGGGATTGCCCGCGGCGGCGGGAGAACGCCAGGAGCAGGCCGCCGAAGACCAGCATCGGCCAGCCCACGGCACTTCCGGAGCCGCCCTCGCCGCGGATCACGAGGTCGATGGTGTCGATCACGTTCACCTCCTGGGAAGCCGTGTCGTTGGTGCCCGTCGGGTCGCTCGTGTCGCTGGAGACGGTCGCGTCGAGGCGCAGGATCCCGGTCGTGCCCGGCATCACCAGCACCAGCTCCACGATCTCCGACTCGCCGGCCGCCAGCGCCTCGAACGTGCAGATGATCGAGCTGGTGCCGACGCTGCAGCTGCCGGTCGCACTGGTCACCGACGAGAGCTCGGTCCCGGGCGGCAGGTCCACGGTGAGGACGACGTCCTCGGAATCGCTCGGCCCGGCACTGGAGATCGTCACCGTGTAGGTCACGGCGGTGTCGATCGGAGGCGAGGCCGAGGAGGCCGTCACCGTCACCGACAGATCCGCCCGCGGTGGCTCGATCGTGGTCTCGACGCCGCTCGCGTCGTTCTCGCCGTTCGGGTCGATCTCGTTGCCGGTGACGGACGCCGTGTTGACGATCGTCGTCGGCTCCGTGACCTCGTCCGGCACCACCACGATGGTGACCGTGGCGTTCTCCGTGAGCCCCAGCGAACCGATCTCGCAGGTGAGCGTGTTTCCGGCCCCGGGGCTGGAGCAGAGACCCTCGTTGCTGGCGGTCGCCGAGACGAAGGTCACGCCCTCCGGCAGCTGGTCCGAGACCACCACGCCGGTCGCCGCATCGGGGCCGTTGTTCTGCACCGTCACCGTGTAGGTGAGTTCGCCGCTGCGGGAGACGAAGGGATCCGGTGCGGCGTTCTTGGTGACCACGAGATCGGCCTGGGCCGGACCGGCCGGCACCACCGTCGTGCCGACCAGGGCCTCGTTGTTCGAGAGGTCCGGTTCGAACTGGGCGTCGTTGCCGACCAGGAAGCCCGCC
>JAZBPF010000632.1:0-14159 GCA_036351515.1 Pseudomonadales bacterium
CCGTCGGCGCGGAGGATCCGGTCACCCCGGCGCAGGCCGGCCGCGGCCGCGGGCGACCCCTCGAGCACGGCGCGCACCACGAAGCCGTCCTCGCGCTCGAGGTACTGGGCGCCGATGTGGCGCACGGCCGGCGCGTCGAGGGACCGGGTCGTGAAGAGCGACCGGTAGACGTACCAGGCGAGGTCCGTGTCGTCGACGAAGCGCGTGTGGGAGACGCCGAGGCTGCGGAAGAAGGCGTCCAGCACCGGCGTGAAGGCCCGCAGCGTGCCCGCCTCGCGAGCGGCGGTCAGGAGCGCCTCGAAGCGCGCCTCCGTGAAGGCCGTCTCCACGAGTCCGGGATCGAGGAACCGCGCCCGGGCGACGGGCCAGATCCGCCGCAGTACCGCTTCCGCTTCCATCCCGCCCCCGCCGGCGAAGCTCCCTCGGAGAACGGACTCTGCCCGCCGCGCCAGCGGTGGTCGAGCGGGCGAGGTCCGGGTTACCGAGGTCCGGGTTACCGGAGCCCGGCCCCGCTGGCGTAGAATCGCGCCTCCGGTTTAATTCACGCGCATCAGGAGAGACACCTTGGCCGCCAACGAAGCCTGGATCATCGACGCCGTCCGCACGCCGCGGGGCATCGGCAAGCAGGGCAAGGGCGCCCTCGCCCACCTCCACCCCCAGCATCTCGGCGCCACGGTGCTGAAGGCGCTCCAGGAGCGGAACGCCATCGACACCACCGAGGTGGACGACGTCGTGTGGGGCACGAGCTCCCAGAAGGGCAAGCAGGGCGCCTGCCTCGGCCGCATGTCCGTGCTCCTCGCGGGCTGGAGCCCGCACGCCTCCGGCGTGACCCTGGACCGCTTCTGCGGCTCCGGCATCACCTCCGTGAACATGGCCGCGGCGAGCATCATGTCCGGCATGGAGGATCTCGTCGTCGCCGGCGGGACCGAGATGATGTCCTACACGGCCACGCAGGGCGGCGGGCTCCTCGACGCGGGCAACATGGCCCTGCGCGACAAGCATCCGCAGTGGCACCAGGGCATCTGCGCCGATCTCATCGCGACCCTCGAGGGCATCTCCCGCGAGAACGTCGACCAGCTCGCCTACGAGAGCCAGATGCGCGCCAAGGCCGCCATCGAGGAAGGCCGCTTCGCGAAGTCCGTGGTGCCGGTGCACAACGAGGACGGCAGCCTCGCCCTCGACCGCGAGGAGTTCCCGCGCCCGCAGACGACCCTCGAGGGCCTCTCGCAGCTGCCCGCGGTCTTCGAGAACTTCATGCCCATGCCCGTGGACGAGTCCGGCGAGACCTTCGACCACCTCGTCAAGCGCGCCTACCCGGACGTGCAGATCCAGCACGTCCATCACGCCGGCAACTCCTCCGGCGTCGTCGACGGCTCCGCCGCGCTGCTCCTCGCCTCCCCCGAGTACGCCAAGGCGCAGGGCTGGAAGCCGCGGGCGCGGATCGTCGCCATGGCCAATGCCGCCGGCAGCCCCCAGCTCATGCTGAACGAGCCGGTGCCGGCCGCGCGCAAGGTCCTGAAGAAGGCCGGCATGACCCTCGACGACATCGACCTCTTCGAGATCAACGAGGCCTTCGCCGTGGTCGCCTACAAGTTCATCCGCGACCTCGAGCTGGACCCGGCGAAGGTCAACGTGAACGGTGGCGCCATCGCCCTCGGGCACCCGATCGCGGCCACGGGCTCGATCCTCATCGGCACGGTGCTCGACGAGCTCGAGCGCCAGGACAAGACCACGGGCCTCGTGACCATGTGCGCCGCCGGCGGCATGGCCCCGGCGATCGTCATCGAGCGGATCTGAAGCACCCCGCGAGCGGCGGTCCACGACGGGACCGCCGCTTGCGCCTCCCTGTGCTCCGGGGGAGGATCGAGACGCGCATCCGCGCGACCACGAAGGAGTCTCGATCCGTGACCGGATTCCACGACCTGACCATGAATTCCATCACCGGCGAGCCGGTGAACTTCGAGCTCTACAAGGGCCACGTGTGCATGGTGGTGAACGTCGCCAGCCGCTGAGGCCTCACCCCTCAGTACGCAGGTCTGCGTACCCTTCACGAGCAGTACCGGGACCGGGGGTTCACGATCCTCGCGTTTCCCTGCAATCAGTTCGGCGCCCAGGAGCCGGGCACCGACGCCGAGATCCTCGAGTTCGCGACCTCGAAGTACGGGGTGGCCTTTCCCATGTTCTCGAAGATCGAGGTGAACGGCGAAGGCGCCTGTCCCCTCTACCGCTCGCTCACGGCCGCAGCGCCGGAGGCGGACGGCAAGGCGGACATCCCCTGGAACTTCACCAAGTTCCTCATCGACCGCGACGGCAACGTCGTCGGCCGCTGGGCGCCCACGGTGACGCCGGAGGACCTGGTGCCGGAGATCGAGCGCCTGCTCGGTTGACGGCGAGGCGGCCGGGCCCCTCGCGCGGGCCCGGCCGCTTCACCCTTCGACGCGGCGCAGCAGCACCAGCGCCTGCTTCTCGAGTTCGTCGAGGCGGACGCCGGCGCGGGCGAGGAAGTGCGCCTCGAACTGCTCCGGATCGGCCCACTCCCGTCCCTTGATGTCGCAGCGCTTGGCGAGCGCGTCCATGCCCAGGCGCCGGAGCTCGAAGGCGAGATCGGTCCAGCGCAGGGACAGGAGCCGCTCCCGCTCGTGGTCGGGGCGGTCCGTCTCCTTCAGCTGGCGCACGTAGACGGCGGTCTCCCGCGCCGCGCGGACCACGTTGCGCAGCGCCTCGACCGACTGCTCGCGCCGCGAGGGCCGGGCGCGGGCGAGGTTCGCGAGCCAGCGCCGGAGGTGGCCCAGCAGCCCGTTCAGGAGCGTCGCGGTGACGACGGGCTCGGTCACGGTCTCAACCCAGGCGCGCCCCGTTCGGCACGGCCCCGTCGGGCACCGCCAGCACCACGGCGCCGTCCTCCCGGTAGAAGCCCGTCACCAGGCACTGGGAGCGGATGGGACCGATCTGCTTCGGCGGGAAGTTGACGACGGCCAGCACCTGCCGCCCCACGAGCGCCTCGCAGTCGTAGAGCTCCGTGAGCTGCGCGCTCGACTTCAGCACGCCGAGTTCGGGCCCGAAGTCCACGTGCAGCTTGAACGCGGGCCGCCTCGCCTCGGGGAACGGCTCGGCGGACACCACGGTCCCGGCGCGCAGTTCCACCCGCTGGAAATCCTCCCAGGAGATCTCGTTCATTCCCGTCTCCGTCCGCTGATTCCACCTCGTCGTCGCCGGAACAGGTGCGGATTGCGCGCCACGAAGCGCGCGATCCAGCGCTCGAGGAAGGACTGACGCTCCGGCTGGCGCAGCCAGCGGTAGCCGAGCAGCGCCATGGCCAGGGCGCCGACGGCGTTCACGATCAGATCCCACATCGTGTCCACGAGCCCGCTCTTCTGCATGTTCAGGCCGAAGAAGCCGTCCATGGCGAACTCGAACACCTCCCAGAGCGTGCCCACGGCGAGGGCGAAGGTGAAGGCGAAGAAGGCCACGAAGCCGGGGCGCATGGACAGGCGGACGTCGATCTCCTCGTTGAGCACGTGCACGAGCACGAAGCCGAAGATCCCCGTGAGCAGCCCGGAACCCGTGTGCAGCAGCGCGTCCCACCACCAGAAGCGCTCGTAGTAGTCGTATACCTCCCCGAGGAACAGGGAGGCGAAGACGAAGAGCACGGCCAGGGTCTCGAACTCCGGGAGGATCTCGATGCGCAGCTGGCGCCCGAGCGCCACCGGCGCGAGGGTCACCAGGACGATGGCCGTGGTCACGAGCACGTTCTGCCACTGGCCGAGCCAGGCCGAGAGCGCGATCCCGAGGACGAGCACGCCCTGGAGGATGACCGTGAGCCGCCGGGTCAGGGTCTGCCGCAGACGGCCGAGCCCGAGCCCGATGGCGAAGCCCGCCGGGCGCTCCTCGCTCACAGGAACGGAAGCGTCGCGGCGCCGGCGGCGAGCGCCGCGATCAGGATCACCGACGCCCAGCGTGCGAGCGCCGCGCCCCCGAGCAGGCCCGCCAGGGACGCCTTCACGGCCGTGTTCGTGAGCGCCGCGAGCACGATGGCGCGGGCCGCCACGGTCTCGTCGAGGGAGCTGCGTGCCTGCTGCGCGAGGGAGAGGGTGATGGCGTCGACGTCGCCGATGCCGGAGAGCACGGCGAGGGCGTAGACCCCACGATCCCCGAAGGTCGCCTCGGCGCCGTGCGCGAGGAGGAAGATCCCGGTGAGCAGCGCGGCGACGAGCACCGCCTGGCGCAGCTCCAGGGGGTTGTCGAGCCCGACGAGCCCCGTCTCGCCCACGTCCCCGTGGCGGCGGGCCACCCAGAGCGCGGCCAGCAGGGGAACCGCGGCGAGGGCGAGCGCGCCCGGCAGGACGCGCGGGGCGAGGGTCGGGTTCACGGCGAACACCTCGAGGAGCATCCGCGGCCCCATGGTCGCGCAGGCGAGGCCGATGCCCGCACCGAGCACCGCCGCGGGTGCCGCCTCGCGGCGCGCGAGCCGCGAGAAGGCCACGGTCACGGCCGTGCTCGACGCCATGCCCCCGAGCACGGCCGTGACCAGCAGGCCCGTGCGCTGGCCGGCCACCCGCTCGGCGACGTAGCCGAGGAAGCCGATGCCCGCGATCAGCAGCACGAGCAGCCCGATCATGCGGGGATTCAGCGCCTCCCAGGGCCCCATGGCGCGGTCGGGCAGGAGCGGCAGGACCACGAGGGCGATGAGGAGGAGCTGGAGCGAGGCCTGGACCTCCTTCAGCTCGAGCCGCCCGAGGGTCCCGTGGATCCAGCGCTTGAAGCCGAGGAGCACCGCCGTGACGACCGCCGCGGCGACCGCCTCCCGCGCCAGGCCGAGCACGGGCATCGCGCCGAGGCCGTAGGTCAGGAGCAGGGCGATCTCCGTCGTCGCCCCCACGTCCTCGTCGCCGCGCGTGGTCCGGAGATAGCCGGCCACGAGGAGCGCTCCCAGCGCGAGCAGCCCGGCCACCAGCAGCAGACCCGAGGCCAGCGCCTGGGCCGCGGTGGCGAGGACGCCGCCGAGCAGACCCACGAGGGCGAAGGTGCGGATCCCCGCGATCTGCAGCACCTCCGTGCCTTCCGCCAGGTGCTCCCGGGCCTCCTCCTGCCTCCAGCCCCGCTCGAAACCGACGATCAGACCGATCGCCAGCGCGACGCCCAGGGGCAGGAGCGAGGACTGCTCCGCGTTCAGTTCCACCGCACGGGTTCCACGACGTCGACGGAACTCCACCGTATGCCGCTCCCGGGGCTGCGCCAAGGGCGGAGCCGACGCGCCGGCGGCGAGATTCGCCATCCGATGGCGAGATCGCGCATCGACCGCCCGTCGGGCCGCCTCCGTTCCTGAGGCGAGAGTTCCAACGATTCAGGCACTTGGGACGTCACAGGGGAACTGGCACGAGTCGTGAACACCCCCTTCTGCGGGTCGACGTGCCACGACCCGCAGACGACGGAACCCGAAGCGACGACACGGACGAAGAGGACCCGAGCGATGAACCCGCACCTGCTGCTCCGCAGACTCCACGAGCCCCGGAGCAATCTCGCTTCCACGCTGCTGCTGACGGCGACCTTTCTGCTCTTCGCGCTCGTGGCGGAGACCGCCACGCGCCAGCAGCACGAGCTGGCCGAGCACGAGCGCAGCGCCCCGGTGGAACGGTCCGCCCCGCTGCCCTTCGGGCTGCAGGCCCTGATCCACCCCCTGCAATTCTGAGCGGGGCGCTCGCGGCGGACCGGCACCCTGCCGCGGGCGCCCCTTCCCCCCGGTGCGCCGCACCGGGTCCCGGCCCCAGGAGAACGCCATGCATCGCCCCGAGTACCACAGCGCCCCCCGGTTCCTGCGCGATCCCCGCAACGGCTATCTGGGCGGCGTCTGCGAGGGCGTCGCACGCGGTCTGCGCGTGCCGGCGCTCCTCGTGCGCATCGCCGCCGTGGTGGCGGCCCTGACCGCGACCACGCCGACGGTGATCGCCTACGCCGCCGCCTGGCTGCTCATGGACTCCCGGGAGGAGTACGGGCTCGACTGACCGCTGCCGCGCTCGCACCGGAGCCCCCGCGCGCCCAGAATCCGCTCCGTGGAGACGATCGCCGAACTCACGAACCGCTTCCCCCGCGCAGGAGTGCTGCGCTGGATCGGCCTGCGCCCGGCCCGACGCGCCGCGATGGAGGTCGTGGACGCGGCGCGCGTGTCCGTCGACGGAGGACTCGAGGGCGATCGCGGACGCGGCGGCAAGCGCGCCGTCACCCTGCTCCAGGCCGAGCACCTGCCGGTGATCGCCGCCCTCGCGGGGCACGCGACGGTCGCCCCCGGCACGCTGCGACGCAATCTCCTCGTCTCCGGCCTCAACCTCGCCGCCCTGCGCGGCCGACGGCTGCGCATCGGCACGGCGGAGCTCGAGCTCACGGGCCCCTGCGCCCCCTGCTCGCGCATGGAGGAGGCGCTCGGTCCGGGCGGCTACAACGCGGTGCGGGGGCATGGCGGAGCGACGGCACGCGTCGTGCGCGCCGGTGCCTTCGCCCTCGGCGACGCGGTGACGGTCGTGCCGGATCCGGAGGACGGCCTCGATCAACCCGACGGGAACGGGCCGGGATCCTCGGCGCCGCCCTCGGGGCGCGCGGCGAGCACCTCGAAGTCCTCGGCGAGCTCGCCGAGCCGATCCCCCAGCCGCTCCCGCTGAGCGTCGTCGAGGCTCGCGACCAGGGCCACGAGGAAGTCGCGGTACGCGGCATCGTTGCGCGCGCGCACGGCGCGGTACTCGGGCGTGTAGAAGGCCGGACGGTGCAGCGCGAGGGTATGGAACGCCGCTCCGAACCAGGTGCGGTCCTCCCGGCGCTCCAGGGCCGCGAGCAGCTCCGCCTGCCAGCGTTCGCGATAGGCGATCCACCAGCGGTTGTCGGGCTCCACCTCGGCCGCGGTCGCGTCGAGGAGCAGCTCCTGCCGGGCGTCGAGGGGGCCGATCCAGTCCTCGAGGCCCTCCCGGGCCTTCTCTCGCCATACCGCCCGCTGGTCCTCCGGCGAGAGCCCCTCGTACTCCTCGTTCAGCTCCGCGTTGCTCTCCGCGAAGGCCTTCGGCAGGTCCGCCAGGGCCGACTCCGGCAGCGAGGCGAGGAGCGTCGCTCCCGTGGGCGCCAGCTCCCGCAGCAGCTCCCGGCTCCAGGCCATGCCGCGTGCGTAGAAGGCCTCGAGGCGCGCCGGGGTGAGGGCGTCGTCGCGCACGGCGGCCTCGAGGTCCCGGAGCTCCGCCGCCCATTCCGGGAGCTGCGCGTCGCGGTGCCAGGCGAGGTGCATGCGCATGCGGTTCCGGAGCCAGTCGCGCTGGGCGCCGTCGAGGCTCACGTAGTCCTGGGCCTGCCACACCACGAGCCGTTCCGCGTTGCCGTAGAGCAGGCGCGTGCTGCAGCCGCCGACGAGGAGCGCCAGCAGGAGCAGCGGCAGCATGCGCCCTTCAGAGCACCGTCGCGCCACCGCAGTCTCCCTCGAGGCCGTCGATCCAGGCCCGCACGCGGGCGAGCCCCTCCTCGTGCACGAGCGTGCGCCCGAGCTCCGGCATCATCACGCCCGGGTCCCGGGACGCGAGCCGGTGCACGAGGATCGAGGCGTCCGCGCGACCGGGGGTCACGTCGAAGCGCAATCCCCCGGAGCCTCGCCCGGCGGCGACCGGGGGCTTGCAGAGGCCGAGGGCCCGGAGCGGCGCGTCGACGCGCAGGTCGATGCCGGCCGTGTCCGCCGCGCCGACGTCGCTGTGGCAGTGGGCGCAGTTCGCATCGAGGTAGGCGCGCACCCCTGCGAGCCCGTCGGTGGTCCAGGGTGCGACCGGATCGGGGTCCGCGACCAGCCCCCGGGCCTGCCAGGCGGCGTACTGATCCTTCTCCGCGAAGGCGACTGCCGCGAGGTTGCCGGGCTTGGGACCGATGGGCTCCACCTGCCGCGTGCCGTGCGGCGTCTCGTGGCAGCCGGCGCACTGGTTCGCGTCGGGGACCAGGTAGTCGAAGGCGACGCCCTCGGTGGTCTCGAGTGCCAGGAGGGCCCCGGCCCGCGCGCGCGTCGCCTCCGTGCCGTCCTCGTCCCAGAGATAGGCGACCGCCTCCCAGCCGTCCGGGCGGTGCACGAGCACCCGTGTCTCGAGGAGCCGCCGGCCCCGCCGGTCGAGGGCGGTGTCGGCCGCGTCCAGCGCCGGAGCGGCGGTCAGGCGCACGCGCCCGCGGGTCTCGGGATAGAGGAAGGTCTTGGTGATCACCGTGCCGACGGGGAACGCGAGGGTGCGGTCCGCCCCCCGGCTCCGGGCCGCGCTCCCGGACGGCAGGTGCACGGTGCGGTACTTCCAGGCGTAGTCGCTGAAGAGCGGGGCGCCGAGGTCGTAGGCGATGCCCGCCACGGGCACGAGCCGCTCCGTCTCGATGCGCAGGACGCCGAGCTCCGAGAGCCGCTCCGGCAGGGGCGCTTCCGCATCGAAGGGCGGGCCGCCCGGGCCGCAGCCCGCGAGCAGGCCCGCGAGGAGGCAGGAGAGCAGCCCGCGCACGCGCTCAGGCCCCGGCGTCGCGCGCCCGCGGCTCCGCCGGCGGCAGGGGCGGCAGCGTGCAGTCGAAGAGCGCCGCGCCGACCTCGGGCGCGGCGAACCCGTTCGGCGCGTCCAGGGCCGCGGCGAGGACGTCGCCGTTGTCGTGCGCGCAGAGCACCGGTGTCTCGGCGTCCGGCGCACGGAAACCGTCCCAGAGGATGGCGGGGAGGTCGCCCTCGAGCTGCGCGTGCACCGCGGCGAGGGGCTCCGAGTCCGGCGCGAAGCCGCTGCGCCCGATGCGGTTGTGGTGCACGTGCACCGCCTCCGGATACGGGTCGTAGTCTGGATCCTCGACCGGCAGGCCCGTGACGAGGTAGCTCACCACGAGCACGGCGGCGGTGCGGTGGTCGTCGATCTCGTTGTCGAAGATCTCGATGGCGTCGTTCGCGTTCACCATCACGCCCGTGCCGGCCGGCACGGTGGCGACGATGTTCCCCTCCGGCGCGAAGTTGTCCGTGTTGTTGCCGACGATGCGGTTGCCGAAGATCCGCGTCTCCCGGCCGCCCTGCACCGGGAGATCCGGCAGGTCGAAGACGAGCACCCCGCCGGTGTTGTCGCGCACGTCGTTGTCGTGGACGTCCGCGCGCACGGAGTTCTCGATCTCGATGCCGGCGACGTTGAACTCCACGCGGTTGCCGCGGACCACGATGTCCTCGGACTGGCCCACGTAGATGCCGGCGTCGGAGGCGCCGATGGCGATCGAGTCCTCGATGAGCACGCCCGCGCACTGCACCGGATAGAGACCGTAGGCGCCGTTCTCCGGGCTCGGGCCCCCGGTCCACTCCGTACGGACGCGGCGGATCACGAGGTTCCGGCACTGGTTGATCTTGATGGCGTCGCCGCGCGCGTCCTCGACCGCGAAGTCCTCGAGGACCACGTCGTCGGCGGTCACGAGGAGCCCCTCGGCTCCCGCCCGCTGCCCGGCGAAGCTCAGGATCGACGCGTCGGGGCCCGCGCCGCGGAGCGTGACGCCGTCCACCGCGAGGGACAGGCCGCGGTCGAGGGCGAGGGTGCCCGCGGGGATCTCGATCACGTCGCCCGGGCGCGCGGCGAGGAGCGCCTCGCGCAGGGCCGTGGCCGGATCGACGGGCGCCTCGGCGATCGGCGCGGGGGCCTCGCCGCAGGCCGTCGCCAGCCACAGCACCAGGGTGCTCAGGGTTCCTGCTCGCACGGCGCTCATGGATCCTCCTCCTCCGCACCCCGCGGGACCGGAGGCGCCGGTGGTGCCGGCGGCCCCGAGCGGGCGGCCTCCCAGCGCCGGAACGCGTCCAGTTCGCCGCGGATCCGTCGCGTGACCCAGCCGATCACGGCGACGTCGTCCACCAGCCCCACGCCGACGAGCAGGTCCGGGATCAGGTCGACGGGTACCACGAAGTACAGCACCGCGGCGATCACGAGCAGCACCGTCGCCGTGGGCACCTCACGATACTCCCCGCGCGCCCAGGCCGTCATGAGGCGGATCAGCGTGCGCAGGTCCTCCACCACCCCGCCGAGGCGCGGCGCGCGGGTGACCAGGCGGTCGAGGGCGTCGCGGCCGAGGCGGCGCACGGCCTCCGGGTCGCCGAGGAGGCGTTCCGCCCGGCGCCGGAAGCGCTCGAAGCCGGGCGGTGGACGGTCGCCGCCGGTCACGGGCGTGCGGGGAATCGGACGGACAGGAGGGTCGTCCCGAAGCGGAACATCGCGGCTCCCGAGCGGCAACGCGGGCCCCGAGCATAGGCGAGGGCCCGGCGCGGACGAAACCGCGCCGCGCCTCAGCCGGCGCGTCCCTCGATCAGCGCCCCGTAGAGCAGCTCCAGGGCGTCGTCGGCGACGGCGCGGCGCACGGCGACGTGGAAGCAGAGCTGGGAGGGGCTCTGGTCGATCATCTCGATGGGGATGTGCGCCCCGGCGAGGGTCGTGAGCGCATCGACGATCGGCCGGGCGTCGCCCTTCAGCCCGAGCCCCACGGGCGTGAGCACGGAGACGTCGTACTACCCGTCGAGTTCGGCGAGCACGCAGGTGTGCGCGAAGTGACGGCACAGGAGCACGTAGGCGTAGCTCGAGTTCAGGTCGAGGGTCCCCACCGCCTGCACCAGGTGCCAGAGCTCCGGGGAGTCGGCGAGCTGCGGATGGCGCAGGACGATGCCGTCCTGCTCCGGTCGTGCGTTCATCCCCTGCCCCCTCGCCCGGGACGGCGCCGCCGGCGCCTCGCTTCCGATCGCAGCTAAACGGAGCCTTCCCGGTCTGGCAATCGGCGGCTCTGCCCTGCTTCGCAGGCGGCCCGGAGAAAGCGGAGGAACCAGCCACCGACGACGCGAGCGTCCACGGGCTGCGCCAGGGAGGCCGACGCCTGCGTCCAGCACGCCTCGCCGAGGACCGACCGGCGCCGGTCGAGCAGGGCCCGGGCGTAGGGGGCGGCGAACTCCGGATGGGGCTGGATCGTGAGGAAGTGGGCGCCGACCGTGAAGCCGGCCAGGGGACAGAAGTCGCTGCGGAGGTAGGGGCGCGCGCCCTCGGGGAGGCGCGTCACCTGGTCCTGATGGCTCGCCCGGAGGGCCAGGGTCTCCCGGGCGGGCTCCATCCAGGGCGCCCGGGCGATCACCTCGTAGCGGTGGGCGCCGACGCCCCAGCCCACGGCAGCGCGCTCCACGGCTCCGCCGAGCGCACGCGCGACGAGCTGGTGTCCGAAGCAGACCCCCAGGAGCGGCCGGCGCGCCCCGTGGAGCGCCACGACGAAGGCCTCCAGCGCGCGGATCCAGGACTCGTCGTCGTTGACCGAACGGCGCGAGCCGGTGATCAGCCAGGCGTCGCAGGCATCGGGCCCCGGGGGCAGGGCTCCGCGCCAGACGGGCCAGCAGCTCGTGGTGAGCACCGGCCCGGGGGCGAGGTCCGCCGCGGCGGTCTCGAGGAGCGTGCGGAACATCGCCGGGTAGTTGCCGTGGGCGGCGGCGAGGTCCTCGTCGACGGGGTCGGCCTCGAGGATGCCCAGGTGCAGGGACGGGGTCACGAAGGAACTCCTTCCGGGTCGTGGCGGCACCCTACCGGAGCATCGCGGGCCCCGGAATGGTGCCTCGATCGGGACGTCCCGCCGATGCCGCTCGGGAGCCTCCTGTCAAGGCCGAAGTTGTCCACGATTTCTGTGGATAACTTTGAGGATAACTACCGCCCGCTCGCGCCGACGCCAGTGACGCCGCAGGCTCGGGCGGGTTGTTCATTTTTCGATCATGAACCGAATATTCAACAAAAACATGGGGTTGAGAGCACTACTGGAAGCGACACATCAAGGACTCGCCCCATCTGAGGGGTGTCACGGAGGCGAGCCGGGAATGTGCATAAGTCCGACCGACCGACAACGTGAGCGTCTACTCACCGCTTGCCGCAGGGAACCCGGCGCTGGGAGGAACGATCCTAGCGTCCGCGCCCCTCGATGGCCTCGTCGGCATCCGGTCCGTGGGGGGACCGGCCGGAGCGGCCTCAGGCGAGAGCGAGCACCAGCAGCACGAGCAGGAGAAAGGCGAGGCCGCCGACGAGCGGCAGGAGGAGGCCGCGCTCCCGGGGCGCTTCGGACGGCGGCGGCAGCGCGCCGGCGGCACCGGGCCGCGTCTCCGTGTCGTCCTCCTCCCCGCGCCAGGAGCGCGTGGTCTCCTCGCCGTGGAGCATGCCCTCGAGCACCCGGGCCCGGAGCCGGCGATAGTCCTCGCGTCCGAGCCGCCCGGCCGCACGGGCCCGCGCCGCCTCCCGCAGCCGCCGGGCCGCCGGCGAGGGGGGCAGCAGGCTCACGGCGACGCCCCCGCGGCGCCGCGGCGGGCGAGCAGCACCGTCACGTTGTCCCGGGCCCCGCGCTCGAGCGCGCCCTGCAGCAGTCGGTCCGCGAGCGCCTCGAGGGAACCGCCGGCCACGAGCAGGTCCCGGAGCTCCCGCGCGCCGAGCTCCCGATAGAGTCCGTCGCTGCACAGGAGGAAGAGGTCGCCCGGCGCCGTGTCGAAGGCGAGCACGTCGAGGTGGAGTTCGGGCGCCGCCCCGATCGCCCGGGTGACGACGCTGGCCTCCCCCCGTGCGTCGGCCTCCTCGGGCGTGAGCTCGCCCCGCTCGACGAGCTCCTCGAAGGGATCGTGGTCCCGCGAGACCTGCAGGAGCTCGTCGCCCCGCAGGCGGTAGAGGCGCGAGTCGCCGGCCCAGAGGCAGACGCCGACGTCGCCGCGGGCGACGAGCGCGACGACCGTGCAGCCCATGGTCCGACCCTCGAGCTCGGCTTCGGCCCAGGCCCGGATGTCCCGGTTCGCGCCCTCGAGGGTGTCGTCGACGCGGTCCACGAACTCCGGCAGCGGCGCCGCCGCGTCGAGGGCCCCGACGGCCTCCGCGACCATGCGACTGGCGCGGTCCCCCGCCGCGTGCCCGCCCATGCCGTCGGCCACCATCCACAGGCCGTCCGCGCCCCGGGCCACCCAGGCGTCCTCGTTGTGCGGCCTGAGACAGCCGGCATGGGTGCGTCCCGCGGACTCCCAGCTCGTCTCCGTCATGGTTCCTCCCCCGCCGACCCTCAGGGACACCGGAAACCGATGGCCCGCCCGGGATCCGCGTCGGTCCGCTCGCCGAGGCCCACGAGCCCCTCGCCCCAGATCGCGAGTTCCTCCCCGCGCAGGTGCACCATGGACCCGTCGGCCGTGGTGACCCAGGTCCCGTTCGTGCTCTCGTCCACGAGCACGAACTCGCCCCCGCGGAACTCGATGCGGCAGTGGCGCCGGGACGCGAGGCGATGGTCGACCACCAGGTCCGCCTCGGCGCTCCGGCCGATGCAGCAGCGGGCGTGCTCCCGTGCCGGGAGCTCCACCTCGGTGTTCCCGTAGCGCAGCCGGAGGGGGGCCGGGACGGCGGCAGCCGGCTCCCGGGCGGCGCCCAGCGCCGTGACGTCCTCCGGCTCCCAGGCGAGCTCGAGGGCCTCGAGGTGGCCGTCGCCGACGTCCAGACGGTCGACGGTCCGGGTCCGGTCCCGGAGCTCGGGGGGCAGCAGCGCGGCCGCGGCGTCCCCGATCACGACCTGCGCGGCCCGGGCGACCCCGGCGAGGCGCGCCGCGCGGTCCACCACGGGGCCGAAGACCTCGGGTCCGTCCACGAGCGCCGGGCCGTGGTGGATCGAGGCGCGGAGCGCGAGGCGCTGGCCGCCGAAGGTGCGCCCACCCTCGACCTCCTCCTGGAGCTCGCAGGCGGCGCGCGCCGCCTGCACGGGCGCGGGGAAGCTCGCCATCACCTCGTCGCCGATGACCTTCACCACGCGCCCGCCGTGGGCGCCGACGATCTCGCCCATGAAGGCGACGCAGGCGTCGATGACGGCCTGCCCCCCCTGCTCGCCGAGACGCTCGTACAGGCGGGTGCTGCCGCAGACGTCCGCGAACAGGATGGAGAGCTCGACGCCGTCGTCCGCCATGGATCCGCTGGAACCGCTGGTTCGGTCGGCGAGATTACCGGAGCCCCGGAGGGCGCGCGAGCGCGGCGGCGGCGAGATAGCCGCCCAGCATGCGCTCGAGCTCCGCCGTGAGCGCCGAAGCGGGAAGCGCCGCTCCCGCCTCGTCCACGTACCAGCGGTGCACCACGGCGTCGACCGTGTCCACGAGGAGCCGCGCCGTGAGCGCCGGCGCCGGGACGCGA
>JAZBPF010000633.1:0-3975 GCA_036351515.1 Pseudomonadales bacterium
CGGGGCTCGCCGGCGCGGTTCTCCGGGACCCGCAGTTCGATGTTGTCCCGGGGATAGCAGGCGCGCGTGTTCTCCGTGAGCGACGCGTCCGTGTAGTCCGGCTGGCGCGTCTCCGGGTCGATCACCACGTTCTCGACGATGGAGCCGAAGCGGATCGCGTCCCAGATGACCGGCTCGTTCTCCCGCGAGAGGTTGATGCACTTCGCGTAGCAGCCGCCCTCGAGGTTGAACACCGTCCCCGGGCCCCAGCCGTGCTCGTCGTCGCCGATGAGGCGGCAGGAGGGGTCCGCCGAGAGGGTGGTCTTGCCCGTGCCCGAGAGGCCGAAGAAGAGACAGGTCTCGCCGTTCTCCGAGACGTTCGCGGCGCAGTGCATGGGCAGCACGTCGGCGTCCGGGAGCAGGAAGTTCTGCACCGCGAACATGGACTTCTTCATCTCGCCGGCGTAGCGCATGCCGGCGAGGAGCACGCGGCGGCCGGCGAAGTCGATGATCACCGTGCCGTCGGAGTTCGTGCCGTCGCGCTCCGGGTCGCAGACGAAGCCCGGGGCGCTGAGGATCCGCCAGAGGTCCTTGCCGGCCGGATTCCAGGCGCCGGCCTCGGGGCGGATGAAGAGCATGCGGGCGAAGAGGTTGTGCCAGGCGGTCTCGGTGGTGACCTCGATGGGCAGGTAGTGCGCCGGATCCGCACCCACGTGGAGGTGGGAGACGAAGCAGTCGCGCTCGCCGAGGTAGCGCTCGACCCGGTCCCAGAGCGCCTGGAGCACGTCCGGGGCGATGGGGCGGTTCACGGGGCCCCAGTCGATGGCGCCGGCGGTGGACGGTTCCTCGACGACGAAGCGGTCGGCGGGGGAGCGACCCGTGCGCTTGCCGGTGCGGACCACGAGGGCGCCGTTCGCGGCGAACTCGCCCTCGCCCCGGAGGATCGCCAGCTCGGCCAGGTGGGCCGCGGCCGGATCCCGGTACACCGTGCGCTTCGCGCTGCTCTGCATGTCCAGTGCCATCGTCTACCCCGTCGCTGCTGGGAGCGCCGCGGCATCCCGGGGGGATGCCCGGCGGAGCGGTGTCCGCCGAAACGGCAGCGCCGCCGGCCCGGTGTCCGATGGAGCGGGTCGGGGGACCGGAACGGCGGTTCGGAAAGGCGCGGGAGTATGCCAGAGCGTCCGGGGGCGGGCGACCGTCCGGCCAGGACCGCCGACGACCGCGCCCGCGCAGGGCGCGGACGGGCAGGTCAGTGCGTCGGCCCCTCCGGCGGCGGCTCGTCCCGGTGCACGAGCTCCACGTCGATGGCGTCGAACTCGTAGACCTCGTGGCAGAACTGGCAGTCCATGCGGATCGTGCCCTCCTCCGCGAGGATCTCCTCCAGCTCCTCCCGGGGCATGGCCCGGAGCGCCTCCCGGGACCGGTCCCGGGAGCAGGTGCAGCGGAAGACGAGGGGATCCGGGGACTGCACGGAGACCCGTTCCTCGTGGAAGAGGCGCGTCAGGAGCGTCTCGTTGTCGACGTCGCGCAGCTCGCCGGCGCGCACCGTGTCCGCGAGGAGCGTCACCCGGTGGAAGTCCTCGTCGCGCTGGCGCTCGCTGCGTCCGTTGCGGGCGAGCTCCTCCGGCAGGGCCTGGATCAGCAGGCCGGCGGCGGTCTCGTCCTCGGCGGAGAGCCACAGGCGGGTCGGGATCTGCTCGCTCTGGGCGAAGTAGCCCTCCACCGCCTCGGCGAGGGTCGCCCCCGTGAGCGGGACGATGCCCTGGTAGGGCTCGCGCCCGTCGGGGCGGATCGTGATCGTCAGGACCCCGCGGCCGAGGAGCTCCGTGCCCATGGAGACCCCGGATGGCGGCGTGGGCCCGTCCACGGCGCCGTGCACCCGGGCGATGGCCCGCAGCGTCTCCCGGTCCCGGCACTCGGCCATGAGCACGCGCACCGGACCGTCGCCGCTCGCCTGCACCGTGAGCGTCCCCCGCAGCTTGACCGTGTTCGCGAGCAGCGCCGTGGCCGCGAGGAGTTCCCCGAGCAGGCGCTGCACGGGCTCGGGATAGCGGTGCGCCGCGGTCACCTGGCGCCAGGTGTCGTCGAGGTGGGCGAGCTCGCCGCGGATGTCGAGGGCGTCGAAGTGGAAGCGCTGGATGCTGTCGCGAGAAGGCTGATCGTTCATGCGGGTTCCTGTGCGGGAGAAGGCGCGGGGCGGTCGGCCCGGGTGGAGACCCCCTCTCAGAGACCGCCGCGCTTCTTGATCTGTTCGAGCGTGCGCCGGTCGCGCCGGTCCGGCCGGTGCTCCGGCAGGCGGACCGCCTCGCGCCGGGCCCGGCGCCGCGCGGCCTCGGCCTCGCGGGCGGCGACGCTCTCGGGAGTCTCCTCGTAGAGCGTGCGCGCCTGGGGCGCGCCGCCCCGGACGTCGGAGAGCGCGCGGACGAGCACCGTGCACTCGTCGCTGCCCTGGCGGATGCGCAGCTCGTCGCCGATGCCGACCTCCCGGGCCGCCTTCGCCCGCTGGCCGTTGCACTGCACGTGACCGCCGTCGATCGCCTCCCGGGCCCGGGAGCGGGTCCGGAAGAAGCGTGCGGCCCAGAGCCACTTGTCGAGGCGGACCCGCATCGTGCCCTCGCTCACGGGGCGACCCCCGTGGCGGGCACCGGCGGCAGCAGGGCGGCGAAGTCCTCGACGGCCGGGTAGGGCAGGTCCGCGAGCGGCGGCTGGCCGGAATCCGGCTGGGCCACGGCGAGGAGCTGGGCGATGCCGAAGCGCCCGGCGGCGTCGAGGGCCTTGAGGTTGTCGTCCACGAGCACGCTCCGCGCCGGGTCGAAGGCGAGCTGGTCGCGCACGCGGGCCCAGAAGCGTTCGCTCTCCTTCGGCTCCGCATGGTCGTGGGCGGAGACGACGGCGTCCACCAGATGGCCGACGCCCGTGTGCGCGTGCTTGAGCGCGTAGGCCTGCGGGTGCGCGTTGGTGACGATGCACGCCCGGCGTCCGGAGGCGCGCACGGCGCGCACGAAGGTCTCGGCGCTCGGGCGGTAGCGGATCAGGTGCACCAGGTCCTGCTTCAGGGCGACGATGTCGAGCTCCGTGACCGAGGACCACCAGTCGAGGCAGTAGAACTCGAGCCGGTCCCGGGCCCGGTCGAAGAGCCGGTCGAGGCGTGCGCGCGCCTCCGCCTCGTCGAGCCCGTGATGGTCCGCGTAGCGCCGGGGCATGTGCTCGAGCCAGAACCGCGCGTCGAAGCGCAGGTCGAGCAGCGTGCCGTCCATGTCCAGCAGGACGGTGTCGATCCGGCTCCAGTCCAGCATGGCGAGGCTTCCGTCCGCGGGTCCGGGGAGGGTGGGTCGCGGCAGGAGCCGATACGGCGACGCACGGCGCGCCGGACGCTCCGCCACGGCGCGCCCCGACCCTGCCCGTGAGCGAGGTTGTATAGTGCCGGCCGCCGGTGGCTTCAAGGAAGGGCGCATGACCGACGACGCGCGCGGCGACCCGAGGCCGCGGATCCTCGCCACCCGCGAGATCGCGCGGTCCCGTCTGTTCCGCATCGAGGCGCTCGAGCTCGAGTTCTCCAACGGCGTGCGGCGCAGCTACGAGCGTCTGCCCGCCACCGGGCACCGCGCCGTGATGATCGTCGCGGTCGACGGCGACGACGTGCTCCTCATCCGCGAGTACATGGCCGGCTTCCACGCCTACCAGCTCACGCTGCCCAAGGGCGCCGCGGAACCCGGGGAAACGCTCGAGGCGGCGGCGGACCGGGAGCTCAAGGAGGAGGCCGGCTTCGGGGCGCGCCGCCTCGAGTGCCTGAAGGAGCTGTCCGTGGCGCCCGGCCACATGGGCTTCACGCAGACCGTGGTGCTCGCCACGGACCTCTATCCGGAGCGGCTGCCGGGTGACGAACCCGAACCCCTCGAGGTCGTGCGCTGGCCCCTCGCGGAGCTCGAGCCCCTGTTCCTGCGCGAGGACTTCAGCGAGGCACGCGCCATCGCCGCGCTGCATCTCGCCCGCCAG
>JAZBPF010000634.1:0-2327 GCA_036351515.1 Pseudomonadales bacterium
CGTTTGACCCGGAACCTCATAGGCTTGCCCCGGACCCGCAGCGGCGTGCCCTTCCTAACAATGAGGAGAGCAGATGAGAGCGTACGTAGGTGTGGACTGGAGCGCCAGAGAGATCATATGCGCGACGGCTGGCGAGAACGACGATCCTCGGAGAATCGCGGGCTCGGCCCGGAACTTCGTTGGCGTGAGGAACTTAATCGATCGGGTAAAAACTCGGCATCACGACGTTGTGCAGGTGCACGCCTTCATCGAGGCCGGAGCTCCGGGATGGGCCGAAATGTTGCACCATGCCGGAGCGATCGTTCATGTCGTCGACCCCCGGCAGGCGAAATCGTACGCCGAGTCCTTCTGTTCCAGCGGTGCCAAGGATGATGGCCGCGACAGCGTCGTGCTGGCCCTGCTGGGCCGCGAGCGCTGCGATCGACTCGACTGCTGGCAGCCAGAATCGGACTTGAGCAGGAAGTTGCTCGAGCTGTCGTCCTTGCACGAGACCAGAAGCAAAGAGTGCAACGCCGAATCCCAGCGTTTGCGGGCCTACCTTCGCGAGCGCTTCCCAGCACTGGAGGGAGAACTGTCGGACCTGACGCGACAATGGGTAGGGCGCCTATTGCGCAAAGTCCCCACCGCCTATCACGCGGCGGAACTCAGCCGAGATGAGTTCGATGAGCTGATGCGTGGTAGCGGAGCGCGTGGAACGACCCTCGAAAGCGTCTGGCGCGCCCTGGAGAACTCCGAGGCCCCCTGGCTGACCGAAGCCAGGGCAAGCAACTACGCATTCACCATCAGGCTGATGATCGAAGAGGTCCACAGAAGAGCAGCACAGGTCAAGCTGATTGAGGAGCAGCTCGACCAGGCGACCAGGGACCTCGAAACGCGCACGCAGCTGGAATCTGTCGGCGGGGTTGCGATGAAAATGGCGAACCGTCTGATCGAACTCGCCTTCGGAGGAGAGCTCCCGCAGGATCGCGACGAAGCTGCGATCAAGCTCGGCGCGAGTCCGGTTTTCCAGGGCTCGGGAAAGACACGAAACGGCCGGCCGAAGGGCATCGTAAGAATGCGTCGGTCCGCCAGCCCGCGCGCTCGGGCTACGACCTACCTTCTTGGAAGGCTGGCATCTCGGTATCTCGGCTGGGCGAGCGCGCGCTACGCCTACGACCGCTCACGGGGGAAGAATGCAGCGCAGAGCTACAGGATCATTGCTCGTTCGCTACTTCGCATCATGACAGCGATGCTCAAGAGCGGAGAGCCCTACGACGACGCGAAATACGTCGCCGCGCTCCAGCGCCGTGGCGTGCCCTGGGCGATGGACTTGTAACGCTTCCTACCGGCAGGCTCGGCAGGTAGCCAGGTCAAGCTGGCCTCCTGAAGTTGACTAAACTGTAGTGACGTCCAAGGGCACTTCTTCGCCGCAGAGCGGCTCAGGGCGCGAAGCGCCAAGCAAGAGCGCCACCCCGGGATGTGCGCGCCGCTCCTTACCTCCTTTGCGCAACATGGAGATCTCTTTGGCGTACGGCTATGCTCCTCTCCGACCACTTCGAACGTGGGGTGGGTGCAAGGTGTGACCATCCCGGGGTGGCGCTCTCGCTCGCTTCGCTTCGCGTTCGTCTGACCCCGGGCTACTCGCCTCACTCCGGTTGGACCTCCCTTGCGCGGAACGGAGATCTCTCCGGCGTACGATTGTGCTCCTCTCCGTTCCGCGCGTTAGAGGTCCATCGTGCCTCGGCGAGTAGCCCGGGGTCAGACGATTGCGTCGGCGCGAAGCGCCAAGCAAGAGCGCCACCCCGGGATGTGCGCGCCACCCAGACCTATTCAGCCACGTACCTATCGTGTCGCCTTGGCGAATAGCACTCCGATCAGGTACCTCGGAAACCTGTGTTCGACCAACGATCGGTGGCGCCACTATGACGACGAGATGGCAGATGAACCTTCGAACGACCCTCGGGATCGTCTTGTTTTTCGGGCTGATCGCCTGTTCAGGCTCGAACGAGAAGCCCGACCAACACACGGTCGAGACCCCCGACTACGCCCCCCTCCAGAACCTCCCCGAAGGAACGCGCGTCGTGACGCGGGTCGACCCGGCCCGGCTCGAGGCGTTCCAGTCGTCGGTGATGGAACGGTTCGACGGCGACGCGCCGCTCCCCGAAGACCTCGACGTGGCGTTGGCCGCCACCAGCGCGGCGATCATCTTTCCGCCACAACCCTCGCGCCTCCTCGCCACCTCGCAGGGGCGCGATCCACTCCCCTCGCTCGATCGCAGCCGACCGATCTATCACGCGCTCACCACCGAGCCGGCGATCGCCTTCACCGACGCCCTCCGCGTGGGCAAA
>JAZBPF010000635.1:0-2963 GCA_036351515.1 Pseudomonadales bacterium
CTCGTCGAGGGCCTTCTGCATGGACGCGGTGCGCTGGTCCGCGTAGAGGATCGCGCGACCGTTGGCGTTCCGGGCCGCCCGGCCGATGGTCTGGATGAGGGAACGCTCGGCGCGGAGATAGCCCTCCTTGTCGGCGTCGAGGATCCCCACGAGGGACACCTCGGGCATGTCGAGGCCCTCGCGGAGCAGGTTGATGCCCACGAGCACGTCGAAGACGCCGGCGCGCAGGTCGCGGATGATCTCCACGCGCTCCACGGTGTCGATGTCCGAGTGCAGGTAGCGGACGCGCACGCCGTGCTCGTCCAGATAGTCGGTCAGGTCCTCGGCCATGCGCTTGGTGAGGGTGGTCACGAGGACGCGCTCGCCGGACTCCACGACCGTGCGGATCTCGCCGAGGAGATCGTCGACCTGGCTCGAGGCCGGACGCACCTCCACCACCGGATCCACGAGCCCCGTGGGGCGCACGACCTGCTCGATCACCTGCCCGGCCTTCTCCCCCTCGTAGGCCCCGGGCGTCGCCGAGACGAAGATCGTCTGCGGGCAGAGTTCCTCCCACTCGTCGAAGCGCAGCGGACGATTGTCCAGGGCCGAGGGCAGGCGGAAGCCGTACTCGACGAGCGTCTCCTTGCGGGAACGGTCGCCCTTGTACATGGCACCGATCTGCGGAACGGTCACGTGCGACTCGTCGATGACCAGGAGCGCGTCGCCGGGCAGGTAGTCGAAGAGCGTCGGCGGCGGCTCGCCGGGGCCCCGCCCCGAGAGGTAGCGGGAGTAGTTCTCGATGCCGTTGCAGTACCCAAGCTCGGCGATCATCTCGAGGTCGAAGCGCGTGCGCTGTTCGAGGCGCTGGGCCTCGAGGAGCCGGTCGTGCTCCCGGAACCACTTCAGCCGGTCCGCGAGTTCGTCCTTGATGTCGTCGAGCACCGCGAGGATCCGCTCCCGGGGCGTCACGTAGTGCGTCTTCGGGAAGACCGTGTAGCGCGGCACGCGCCGCAGGACCTCGCCCGTGAGGGGATCGAAGAGCGACAGGCCCTCGATCTCGTCGTCGAAGAGCTCCACCCGCAGCCCCTCGCGCTCGCTCTCCGCCGGATGGATGTCGATCACGTCACCGCGGACCCGGTAGGTGCCGCGCTGGAAGGCCAGGTCGTTGCGCACGTACTGCATGTCCGCGAGCCGCCGGAGGAGCGTGCGCTGCTCCAGCCGGTCGCCACGATCCAGGTGCAGCACCATCTTCAGGTAGGAAGCCGGATCCCCGAGACCGTAGATCGCCGAGACCGAGGCCACGATGATCGTGTCCCGGCGCTCGAGCAGCGCCTTGGTCGCCGACAGGCGCATCTGCTCGATGTGGTCGTTGATGGAGGAATCCTTCTCGATGTAGGTGTCCGAGGAGGGGACGTAGGCCTCCGGCTGGTAGTAGTCGTAGTAGGAGACGAAGTACTCCACGGCGTTCTCGGGAAAGAACTCCCGGAACTCGCCGTAGAGCTGCGCCGCCAGGGTCTTGTTCGGCGCCAGCACCAGCGTCGGGCGCTGCACCGCCTGGATCACGTTCGCGATGCTGAAGGTCTTGCCGGAGCCCGTGACCCCGAGCAGCGTCTGGTGCGCGAGCCCGTCGCCGAGGCCGCGGATCATGGCGTCGATGGCCTTCGGCTGGTCCCCGGCCGGCGAGTAGCCGCTGCGGAGCGCGAAGGCGTGGGCGGGTTCGGTGGACATGGCGTCTCCGGGCCGGTCGGTGGCTCGCCCGCGGGACCCGCCATGCTAGCACGGCCCCTCCGGACCCCCGTCCCGCGGGGGCGACCGTCCGGACCGGAGGAGCGTCGCGGCCCTTGCATTCACGGGGCGGCGCACTAGACTACGTCCTCCGCGATCCGGGGGAACCCGGGAGCGACCGTTCCGCCTTAGCTCAGTTGGTAGAGCAGCTGACTGTTAATCAGCGGGTCGCTGGTTCGAGCCCAGCAGGCGGAGCCAACATCAGAAGGGGTCCCGATCGGGGCCCCTTTTCGTTTCGGCCACCCCAGCGACCGTTCTTTCGCGGGTCGCTGGCACCCGGCATCCCGACCACGGTTCATGCCGTCCCTGGCGCGACCGACTCGGCTCCGGCCACCCCCTGCCCGGCCCTCCATGGCCTCGCGCCCCAGCAGGCGGAGCCAACATCAAGAGGGGTCCCGATCGGGGCCCCTTCGCGTTTCTGCCGCCCCGGCGACCTCCCTTCGAGCGGGGCGCCGGCTCGCGGCCTCCCGCCCATGATGCACGCGGTCCCGGTTGCGCCCAGCCTCGTCCGGTCACCCCGGACACGGCCGCGCGCGTCGTTGGATCGCTGCACCGGGCGGCGATCACCTGCCGAACGGAGCGTGCGGAGCGCGAGGCCGCATCGTAGGCTCGAAGCGTGCAGTGGGGACGAACGACCGCGCTTCACGGCAGCGGACGACGGGAACGTGAACGAGAACCAGAACGAGAGAGGGGAGGGAGAGCGCCGCGTGAGCCGTGCCCCAAACGCAGAGGCTGCGCTACCGGCCGTCACGACGGACGTGGGCCAGGCGATCCACGACGTCCTCGAGACCGGCTGTGCCATGCTCGCCGGACGGCTCGACGGGAAGCGCCTGACGCGGGCCCGGGACGCCGTGCATCGCGCCGCGGCGGAAGACCTGGCCGTCGGCCGCAGCCGGGACTTCGCCCTCGACTACGGCACCGGCAACGTCCGCGTCTGGAACGTGCTGGCGCGCGACCCGCTCTTCGCCGAACTCGTGCAGGATGCCGCCGCGCTGGAGATCCTCCAGGCCCTGCTCGGCTGGCCTGCGCTGCTCGGAAACCTGTCGGCGAACATCACGGGGCCCGGCGCCGAGGGCGGAGCGCTCCATGCCGACCAGCTCTTCGTGCCCGAACCCTGGCCCGCGGAACCGCAGGGCCTCAATCTCGCCTGGTGCCTCGACGACTTCACGGCGGAGAACGGCGGCACGCGCCTGGTC
>JAZBPF010000636.1:0-2288 GCA_036351515.1 Pseudomonadales bacterium
CCACTGCCCCTCCTGCATCTGCCGGTCCATGGTGAAGAACATGGCCGTGGGCGCCCCGAAGAACTCGTAGTTGCGCGCGAACCAGGTGAGCCGCGCCATCTTGTCCTCGCGGGGGATGCCGAGCTTCGCGTACATCTGCTCGCCCACCTGGAAGCGCCGGGTGCGGTAGGGCTCCGTGAGCTCCGGCGGGTAGATGTGGTACTCGGCGCCCTCGCCGCGGGGCGTGGCGGCCATCTTCGCGCGCACGGCCTCGACGATCTGCGTGCGCACCGGGTCCTGCACCACGTAGACGCGCCAGGGCTGGAGGTTGCCACCCGACGGCGCGCGCTGGGCGCCCCGGAGGATCGCCTCGAGCGTCTCCCGGGGCACGGGCGTGTCGAGGAAGGCGCGGCAGGTGCGGCGGGACTCGAGGGCTTCGGATACGCGCATGGAACGGGGTCTCCTCCGGCTTCGGCGGCGCGCGAGGATACCACCGGCCTTGAAGCGCGGCTCCGCCCCGTGGATGATTCGCGGCCTTCCGCACGCCCGGCCGGTTCCAGTTGCGGGCACCGCCCACCCGCGAGGAGGGCACCGTGGATCAAGGGAAACTCGCCGCGCTCCGCGAGAAGTACGCGGACGCCCCCGCCGATCACATCGACGATCCCCACTTCCGCGCCGTCGCCGACGGCCTGTTCACGGCGCCGGGGCAGCGGCCCCTGCCGTACTCGGGCATCCCCACGCTCCTCGACTTCCCCCACCAGGAGAGCTTCGAGGAGCTCGACATCGCCCTCGTGGGCGTGCCCATGGACCTCGCGGTCACGAACCGCCCCGGCGCCCGCTTCGGGCCGCGCGCGCTGCGCACGATCGAGCGCGTGGGTCCCTACCACCACGCCCTGAAGGTGGCCCCGAAGCTCGAGGCGCGCATCGCCGACGTGGGCGACGTGCCCTTCCGCAGCCGCTTCGATCTGCACGCCTGCATCGAGGACATCGAGGCGCACTTCCGGCGCCTGCGCGCGGCCGGGGTCCGCACGCTCGCGGCCGGCGGGGACCATTCGATCACGCACCCGATCATGCGCGCCCTCGGCGCCGACCGGCCCCTCGGCATGGTCCACATCGACGCCCACTGCGACACGGGGGGTGTCATGGAAGGGGAGAAGTTCACCCACGGCGGGCCCTTCCGGAATGCGGTGCTCGACGGCGTGCTCGATCCGGAGCGCTGCATCCAGATCGGCATCCGCGGCAGCTCCGAGTACATTTGGGAGTTCTCCTACGACGCGGGCATGACCGTGCTCCACGCGGAGACCGTGGACGAGCTCGGCATCGACGCGGTGATCGCGCGGGCCCGCGAGGTGGTCGGGGACGGACCGGTCTACATCACCCTGGACGTCGACGGCATCGATCCCGCCTACGCGCCGGGGACGGGCACGCCGGAGGTCGGCGGTCTCACGCCCCGGGAGGTGCAGCGTCTGCTCCGGGGGCTCGTCGGCCTGAACGTGGTCGGCGGCGACGTGGTCGAGGTGGCACCGGAGTACGACCCGAGCCACAACACGGCCCACGTGGGCGCGCAGATGCTCTTCGAGATCCTCTCCGTGATGGTGCTGTCACCCGAAAGGGCTCCCGAGAGGGCGCCCGAGCGGTGACGGCCCCGGCCTCGCTTCCCGCGAGGCATACTCCCCGGATCGACCACGGGCGGCACGGGGTGGGGCATGAAGGCGTTCCGGATCGCGGCATGCATCGCGCTCGCCTGCGCGGCGGCGCAGGCGCAGGAGTGGGACCGGATCCGCGGGGAGGTCGCCGACGTCGGCGACCCCACGCCGCACTGGTTCTGGGTGGTCCGCAGCTTCGACGTCGGCATCGCCCACCTCGTGGACGGCGACACGGGCGCCGTCGAGGGCACGCTCTCCCTCTCCCTGTTCACACCGGGGCTGGCGACCGATCCCGCGGCGGAGCGCATCTACGCCTACGGCAGCTACTACACGCGGATGGTCCGGGGCGAGCGAACGGACGTGCTCCAGGTCTTCGACGCGCGCAGCCTCGCGGTGCAGACCGAGATCGAGATCCCGCCGAAGTCCGCGGGCATCGGCCACTCGGGGATGATCGGGCTCGTGGACGGCCGCTTCGTCGGCGTCTGGAACATCACGCCGGCCATGTCCGTGTCCGTCGTGGACGTGGAGCAGGAGCGGTTCGTGGAGGAGATCTCCACGCCCGGCTGCGCCGCCGTCTATCCGGTCGGCCGCGGCTTCCTCATGCCCTGCGGGGACGGCGCGCTCCAGTACGTGGCCCTGAACGCCGACGGCACGGAGGCCTCG
>JAZBPF010000637.1:0-6902 GCA_036351515.1 Pseudomonadales bacterium
GCCGAAGCGGGCGATCTCCACCACCCGGCGGATCTCGGGCACGTCCGAGACCTGCAGGCGGATGTTCCCCTGGTCCCCGCCGACGTGCTCGCGCAGCATGAGCAGCATGCCCAGCGCCGAGCTGTCGAGGTAGGTGGCCCGGGAGAGGTCGACGCACACGTCGGACCCCTTCTCGAAGCCCTTGTAGGCCTCGCGGAATTCCCGGTACACGGAGAAGTCGAAGGCCCCCTCCACGTGGATGCGATAGGGAGCACCCTGCTCCCTGGCTGCGACGGACACACTCATCCTCGGTCCTCCATCAGGAAAGCGGGTCGCGATCCTCGCACCCGCCGGTTCGGGCCCTGTAGGCCGTCAGAACAGTTCGATCTCGCCGGCGCCCATGCTCGACTGGGAGACGGGCCGGTGATCGTTGGCCCGGGCCTCCGCGAGCATGTGCTGGAGTGCGTCGCGCAGGTCGTTCGGCCGGCAGCCCTCGGTCGTCTCGAGGCGATCGTGGGTGAACGCCCCCAGGTTCGAGAGCCGCGCGAGGTTCTGGTGCATCGGCCCGAGGGCCTGCGTGACGATGTCCTCGAACTGCAGATTGCGCACGGCGTCGCCCACGGCCGCGTCCACGGCGACGGCCTGCTCCGAGGCCACGGCGATCCGGGCCTCGAGCTGCGCATTCGTGTCCGCGATGCGGGTCAGCAGGTGATTCGCCTGATCACGCGCCTCCACGGAACGGTTCATGTCCTGCGAGGCCATTTCGCCCACCGTGGTGCGCACCGCGCCGATGGCGTTACGGGCCGCGTCTGCGGATTCACGGATCTGGTCGTTCAGGGCATTCGTGCGCCGGGACAGCTCTCGCACCTCCTCGGCCACGACCGCGAAGCCGCGTCCGGCGTCGCCCGCCCGTGCCGCCTCGATGGAGGCGTTCAGTGCGAGCAGGTTCGTCTGGTCGGCGATCGTCTTCACGTCCGCGATGAGCGAGAAGATGCGGTCGAGGTGGTCCTTCATGTCGTCGATCTGATGCACCGTGCGCATGCTCTGCTTGGAGACGTCCGACAGGATGTCGATGAAGGTCTCCATGACCCGGTGAACCTGTTCGGCGAAGGTCTGAACGCTCGCGGCGCCGGCCTCGCCGTCGGACTTCGCGACGATCTCCTGCACGGTCTGCTTCTGCTCGAGGGCGGCAGCCTGCAGTCGCGAGAAGCTCGCATTCAGTCCACCGATCGCCTCGGACAGCAGGGCGCGCACGCGGTCGATCTCTCCGCTCATGTGGTCGGCCTCGGCGCGCACGTAGTCGGTGATCGTGCCGGCGACGGAACGCACCTCCTCGTCCGGATCCCGGACCGGCTCTGTAGCCGCCGGGGCCTCGGCAGCGGAATCACCGAGGCTCCGCCAGGCCGTGGTCCCCCACGCGAGGAGCGCGACGGCGGCCGCGGTGTTCGTCGCCACGGTCCAGTCCGTGGCCAGCAGCACGAGCCAGGCGGCCGCGGAGATCGCTCCGGCGACGGCGGCAGCCCGGTAGAAACCGCTCGACTCAAGCGTAGCCATGATTCGGTACTCCGTTGTGCGTGGATGAGGCGCCGTCGGCCTGCAGCAGCGCGGCGGCGATCTGGTGCAGCGGCCGGACGTCGATCGCTGCGCCCCGGGCGACGGCGGCGCCGGGCATGCCCCAGACGACGGAGCTCTCCTCGTCCTGGGCGATCGTGTGGCCTCCGGCGCCACGGATGGCGAGCAGGCCCTCGGCCCCGTCGGCGCCCATGCCGGTGAGCAGCGCGGCCCGGGCGTTCAGGCCGGCGGCTTCCGCGACCGAGTGGAAGAGCACGTCGACACTCGGGCGGTGCCGGTTCACGGGTGGACCCGCATCGAGACGACAGAGGTAGCGCGCGCCGCTGCGCACCAGGCGCAGGTGATGCTCCCCCGGCGGGAAGTAGGCATGGCCCTTGAGGGCCGGCTCCCCGTCCTCGGCGTGCTTGACCCGGATCGCGGCGGAGCGGTCCAGCCGCTCCACGAAAGGCGTGCTGAAGCTGCCGGGGATGTGCTGCGTGACGACCGTCGGCGGTGCATCCGGGGGAAAGGCCTCCAGCACCTGGCGGATCGCCTCCGTGCCCCCGGTCGACGCGCCGATGGCGAGGATCGAGTCCGTCGTCCGGTAGGTGCGGATGCGGGCCGGCCGACGGTCGTCGAGGCGAGCCACGCGGGCGCGAGAGGCCTGCAGCACCCGGTCGACGAGATCCTGGCCGCTCGCCTCGAGGCCGCGCTTCAGATCGATCTTCGGCTTGGAGACGAAGTCCACGGCGCCGAGTTCGAGGGCGTCGAGCGTGACCTGGGCGCCCCGCTCCGTCAGGGAGGAGACCATGACCACGGGCATGGGTCGCAGACGCATGAGATTGCGCAGGAAGGTGAGCCCGTCCATGCGCGGCATCTCGACGTCGAGCGTGAGGACGTCGGGCTCGAGGCGCTTGATGGCGTCCCGGGCGGCATAGGGATCCGCCACGGCGCCCACGACGGTGATCTCCGCGCTCGAGCCGAGGATCTCGGTGAGGAGCGAGCGCACGAGCGCGGAGTCGTCGACGACGAGCACGCGAACGGGGCGGGACGGCCCGTTCACGTGAACAGCTCCACGCCGCCGTCCAGGGGCTGCTGCGCCAGCTCGGAGCGGTAGCCCTGCTCCTGGCCCAGGAGCGCCAGCGCATCGACCACCGGCTTCACGCGAACGCGCCCGGTGCCGATGTCGTAGACCACCCGGCGCCCCCGCACGCCCCCGACGTCCTCGGCGAGCAGGGTGATCCGCTCGGTCCGAAGGTAGCGGCGTGCGAAGGCGACGTTGGCGGCACCGATCTCGGTCTCGATCTGCAGCACGTGGCCTCCTCCGACCAGCTTCGCTTCCAGCCGTTCGCGCCGGCCGCCTGCGCGGAGCACGTCGTTGATCAGGCGCTCCATGGCATGGCTCCCGTAGCGCGTCGCGGCACTCAAGGCATCGCCCCAGACCGGACTGCCGTCCGATTCCGGCAGCATGAAGTGGTTCATCCCGCCGACGCCCGCCGTCGCGTCCCGGAGACAGGCACTCACGCAGGAGCCGAGCACGGTCACCACCCGCTCCCCGGCCCGGCCCACGTAGTACTCGCCGGGGAGGATCCGGGCACAGGCCCCGCCATCCTGTGGATCCCGGTACCGGCGGACGTGTCCGAAGCCGGGCAGCAGATCCTGGGCGGGAGGCTGGCTCAGGGCGCTCAAGACAGCCTCCGGTAGATCGTGTTCCCGAGCGACTCGTAGCGCTCCGTGAGCCGGAACAGCGTCTCCGAGTGGCCGATGAAGAGCGTTCCGCGCTCGACCAGCTGGTCCGCGAAGCGTTCCACCAGCGGCCGCTGCGTCTCCTTGTCGAAATAGATCAGGACGTTCCGGCAGAAGATCGCGTCGACCTTCTTCTTCATCGGCCAGGGTTCGAAGAGGTTGAGCCTCCGGAAGGAGATCCGTTCGGAGAGTTCGGGCCGGACCCGCACCAGCCCCGCGTGAGGACCGCTGCCTCGCTGGAACCAGCGCCGAGCGGTGTCCGCCGGCAGCTTGCGGATCCGGTCTGCCGGATAGACGCCGGATCGGGCCCGTGCCAGGACGTCCGAATCCAGATCGGTGGCCAGGATGGACAGACGCACGTCGCGCGGAAGCCGGTCGAGCAGGGCCATGGCGATGGAGTAGGGCTCCTCGCCGCTGGAGCAGCCCGCGGACCAGATCCGGATGGTCGAGCGCCCGGAGGCCAGCACCTCCGGCAGCCAGACCTCCTGCAGATGGCGGAAGTGGTGGGCCTCGCGGAAGAACGAGGTCAGGTTCGTGGTGAGCGCGTTCAGGAAGTGCTCGTTCTCGGGCCCGTCCTCCGCCTGGACGAGCTCGAGGTAGGCGTCATAGGAATGAAGCCCCAGGGCGCGCAGGCGCCGCCCGAGCCGGCTCGAGACCATCTCGTACTTGGCCTCGGTGAGCCGGATGCCTGCACGTTCCTGGAGCAGGGACCGGACGCGCTCGAAGGCGCCCCTCGACAGACCGGCCCCTTCGAGGGGCCGGCCTTCGCCGCGTGCGATGGTCATGGGTGCGCCTCCCGGGCACCCGCCTCAGAACTCGGACCAGTCGTCGTCCTGCGCGACGCGGCTGGGCGCCGGGCGCGGGGCCCGTGCCTTCGGCGCGGGTGCAGGGCGCGGGGCCTCGGGACGCCGTGCCTTCGGCTGCGGGGCGGGCTCGTGCTCGTCGACACCGAGATCGAAGGCGCTCACGAGTTCGCGCAGCTTCAGTGCCTGGTCGTCCAGGGACTTGCTGGACGCCGCGGCCTCCTCGACGAGCGAGGCGTTCTGCTGGGTCATCTCGTCGAGCTGGGTGATCGTGAGGTTGATCTGCTCGATGCCGGAGGACTGCTCCTTCGCCGCCGCCGTGATCTCGGCGACGATGTCGGACACCCGCGTCACCGCCTCCACGATCTCCTTCAGGGACGAACCGGACTGGTCGACCAGCCGGGACCCCTCCTCGACCTTGGCGACGCTGTCCTTGATCAGCCCGCGGATCTCCTTCGCCTCGCTCGCACTGCGCTGCGCGAGGTTGCGCACTTCCGCGGCGACCACCGCGAAGCCCCGACCCTGCTCCCCGGCCCGGGCGGCTTCCACCGCAGCGTTGAGGGCGAGCAGGTTGGTCTGGAAGGCGATCTCGTCGATCACGCCGATGATGTCGGCGATCTTCTGGCTCGCCGCGTTGATCTCGCCCATGGCGCGGATGGCCTGCTCGACGACCTCGCCGCCCTTCTCGGCGCGGTCCCGAGCGCTCGCCGACAGCTGGTTCGCCTCGCCGGCGTTGTCCGCCGTCTGCTTCACCGTCGAGGTGATCTCCTCCATGCTGGAGGCTGTCTCCTCGAGGGACGACGACTGCTCCTCGGTGCGCTGGCTGAGGTCGAGGTTCCCCTGGGAGATCTCCGCCGCGGACGTCCGTACCGACTCGGCGCTCTCCTGGATCTCGGTCATCATCTGCCGGAGATTCGTGACGGCGGTCTCGAAGGCCCGTCGCTGGTTCGCGAAGGCGCCGCCCTGGTCCCCGTTCATGGCTACCGTCAGGTCACCCTCGGCGAGGGCCTCGAGCGCGCGTACGGACTCGTTGATCGGCTCGCTCACGGCGTCGAGGAGCTGGTTCAGGCCCGCGGCGACGCGCGCCGGGAAGCCTTCCAGCTCGTCCGGGTTCATGCGTTCGCCGAGTTCGCCCATGGTGGCGGCCTCGATGAGGCGCTGGACGCCGCGCTCGGCCGCCTTCTGGTCGGTGATGTCGGTCCACTCGACCATGTTGCCGCGGTAGTTGCCTTCGTCGTCGACGATGGCCGTGGCGTTCAGGCCGAACTCCAGGTCGAGGACCTTGATTTCTGCCTTCCACGGCAGCCGGCTCGGATCCCGCAGGATCGCCCGCTGGTGTTCCGGATGGGCATGGAAGATGTCGATGTTCTTGCCGATCACCGTGTCCACGCTGAACCCGGGGAACCGCTGCCGCATCTTGTCCTCGCGCTTGCGGAGGAGCTCGATGACGGCGGGATTGCAGTAGGTGATGTTCTGGTCGGCGTCGCACATCATGAGCGCTGTTCCGGAGCCGTCCGTCGCACCGCGGAAGTCCTTCGCGACCTGCTCGGCCTGCTTGCGCGCCGTGATGTCGTAGGCGTACTTCACGACCCGCGCCACGCTTCCGTCCGCGTCCAGCACCGGTGCATAGGAGGCCTGGATCCAGATCTCGCGGCCGTCCTTCGTGATTCGCTTGAACTCGCCGGAGAAGTGCTCGCCCCGCTTCAGACGGGCCCAGAACTCGGCGTACTCGGGGCCCGCTGCATAGGCAGGGTCCGCGAAGATGCGGTGGTGCTTCCCGACGATCTCGTCCTCGGTGTAGCCCACCGTCGCGCAGAAGTTCGCGTTGGCGCCCTGGATGATCCCGTCGACCGTGAACTCGATGGAGGCCATGGTCTCGCCCAGGGCGTGGAGAACCGCTCGATGGCTCTCCAGTTCGTGCATGACGTCCGCGTCCTGGGCGGGCTCCGGATGCTTGGCTTGCGCGCTCATGGGGATGATTCCTCCGTCGGTGTCCTGGGGGGCGGCTCGCCGCCTGCGCGCCCGGGTTCGGGGCGCCTTGTCCGGGTCGCTCTTCGCCGTCGCGGGGGGAGTCCCCTTCGCGGCAGCGTGCTCGGCGTCGCCCTCGGGGGGCCACTCCGCTCCGAGATCCATTTCGGTCATCGTCTCGAGGACGTGATCCGCTTCGTGCTCCGTCTCGCTCATGGCCGGTGCTCCCCTCTTCGATCTCAGTCCGTGGCGACCGCCGTGGCCTCGGAAGCACTCGCGGCGGATGCCAGGGTCCGTGTGTCGAGCACCCGATCCACGTCGACGACGATGATCAGATGGTCGTTCTGGGAGATCAGACCCTTCAGGAAGCCGGCGTCGAGGTGCGTGCCGAACTCCGGAGGCGGCTGGATCCGTCCCGGGTCCACCGCGTAGACGTCGGAGACTGCGTCGACCACGACGCCGATGTCCTGGACCCGGTCCTCTGCCTCGACGTGCAGGATCACGACCACCGTGGTCGGGCCATACTCCAGGGGCTCCAGGCCGAAGCGCATCCGGAGATCGATCACGGGGACGATGGCGCCGCGGAGATTGAGTACGCCGCGGACGTAGTCCGGCATGCGGGGGATCCGCGTCACCGGACCCCAGCCCCGGATCTCGCGGACCCGGAGAATGTCCACGGCGTACTCCTCCTCCTCGATGCGGAACGAGAGGAGTTCCTGGCGCGGGCCCGTTGCGTCGCTCCCGTGGACCGAGCCTTCGATCAGGCCCCGGAGGGCGTCTGCCTGGGTGTTCATGGGTCAGCTTCCTTCCAGGGCCGGAGCGCCGGTCCGGGTGCCTCGCCCGGCTCGCCCTGCC
>JAZBPF010000638.1:0-2864 GCA_036351515.1 Pseudomonadales bacterium
ACGCCATGCTCCAGAGCGATGCCCATCGCGAGCCTCACGCCGCGTCGGTGCTCGGTGCCGTGCGGGACGCCGCGGCCCGACGGCGCGAACAGCAGGCGCGCCGCAGCGGCGCGACCCGCGTGGAGTTCTTCACCATGACCCGGTCCCGGGAGCAGAAATGAACCAGGCCCTCGATCTCGGTTCGGTCCGCAGCGGCTTCGAGAACCCCTCGCTCGACGCACAGCGCGTGTTCCGGCGCGTGCTGGACGCCATGGCGCGGCCGGGAACCGTCGCGGATCTCTCCTTCGCACCGGAGGCCCCCGAGGGTCTCTGCCGCGCGCTCGGCGCCGTCGCCCTCACGCTCCTCGACTTCGAGACGCCGCTCTGGCTCGACCCGGCGCTGCGCGGCGGCGAGGCGGAAACCTGGCTGCGCTTCCATTGCGGCTGTCCGCTCGTGGAGGCCCCGGGCGAGGCAGCGTTCGCGCTCGTCGTCGACGCCACCGCGCTGCCGCCCCTGGACGCCTTCGCCCTCGGTGACGCGCGCTACCCGGATCGCTCCACCACGGTGCTCGTCCAGCTGCCTTCGCTCGCGGGCGGCCCCGCGCAGCGGCTCGAGGGACCGGGTATCGACGGCAGCGTGCAGGTGGCGCCGGCGGGGCTTCCGGACGATTTCTGGGCGCGCGTGGCGCGCAACGGCGCCCGCTTCCAGGTGGGCGTGGACCTCATGCTCGCGGCGGAGGACGAGCTCCTCGGCCTGCCGCGCACGGTGCGTCCGCTGCAGGACGCGACGATTCCCGATCAGCAGGAAGGGAGGTGACGAGATGGCCTACGTAGCGGTCAAGGGTGGCGAGCGGGCGATCCGCAACGCGCACGCGTGGCTCGCCTCGGAACGGCGCGGCGACCCCGCGGTGCCGGAGCTCGGCACGGATCAGCTCCGCGAGCAGCTCTCGCTGGCGGTGGACCGGATCATGGCCGAGGGGTCCTGCTACGACCGGGATCTCGCGGCCCTCGCGCTCAAGCAGGCGCGCGGTGACGTGCAGGAGGCGGTGTTCATGCTCCGTGCCTACCGCACCACGCTCCCGCGCTTCGGCTACACGGAGGCGATCGACACGCCGCGCATGGCGGTGGCGCGCCGGGTCTCCGCGGCCTTCAAGGACCTGCCCGGCGGACAGGTGCTCGGGCCGACCTTCGACTACACGCACCGGCTGCTGGACTTCGCCCTCGCGGCGGACGGCGGCACGGACGTGCCCCCGCCGCCGGAGAGCGAGCCGGTGGACGAGCACATGCCGACCATCGAGTCGGTCTTCGCCCACGAGGATCTGCTCGAGGCGGACGCACGCACGCGCGAGGACGAGGCGCCCTACGATCTCACGCGCCAGCCCATGGAGTTTCCGGCCGGCCACGACCAGCGCCTCCAGGCGCTCGCCCGCGGCGACGAGGGCTTCCTGCTCTCCCTCGCCTACTCCACGCAGCGAGGGTGGGGCGGCACCCACCCGCTCTGCGGCGAGCTGCGCATGGGTGAGGTGACGGTCGAGTTCGTGCCCGAGGAACTCGGTTTCCCCATCGAGATCGGCGAGCTCGTGGTGACCGAATGCCAGATGATCTCCGGTGCCCGTGCCCAGGGGGACCAGCCGCCGCGCTACGCCCGCGGCTACGGCCTCGTCTTCGGCCACGGCGAGCGCAAGGCCATGAGCATGGCCATCGTCGACCGGGCGCTCCGCGATCGGCCCGTGGACGAGCCGGCGGCCTTCCCGGCCCACGACGAGGAGTTCGTGCTCTACCACAGCGACAGCGTGGAGGCCTCGGGCTTCGTGCAGCACCTGAAGCTGCCGCACTACGTGGACTTCCAGGCGAGCCTGCAGTTCGTGCGCAAGCTCCGGGAGGAGTACTTCGCGCGCCGGGCGGCGGCGGAAGAGATCGCCGAGCAGGTCTCGGCCCCGCAGGGCGACGCCGTCGTGGAGCCTTCGCCGTGAGCGCCGCGGGGAACAACCAGCCGGGGCTCGCGGACTACAACTACGCCTACCTCGACGAGCAGACGAAGCGGATGATCCGCCGCGCCGTGCTCAAGGCCGTGGCCATCCCGGGTTACCAGGTGCCCTTCGGCTCCCGGGAGATGCCCGTGCCCTACGGCTGGGGCACCGGCGGCATCCAGCTCACGGCGAGCCTCGTGGGCCCGGACGACGTCTTCAAGTGCATCGACCAGGGGGCGGACGACACCACGAACGCCGTGTCCATCCGTGCCTTCTTCGCCCGCGTGGCCGGCGTGGAGACCACCGAGGACACGGGGCGCGCGACGATCATCCAGACGCGTCACCGGATCCCCGAGCGCCCCCTCGAGGCGCACCAGATCATGGTGTTCCAGGTCCCGCAGCCGGAGCCGCTGCGCGGCCTCGAGGCGCGCGAGACCGAGACCCGCGCCATGCACGCCTACGAGGAGTACGGCACGCAGTACGTGAGCCTCTACGAGAACGTCTCGCGCTTCGGTCGCATCGCGGCCACGGCGGGCTATCCGGTCATGGTCGACGAGCGCTACCTCATGTCGCCCTCGCCGATCCCGAAGTTCGACAATCCCAAGCTCGACCGCAGCCCGGCGCTCATGCTCTTCGGCGCCGGGCGGGAGAAGCGCATCTACGCGATTCCGCCGCACACCCGCGTGCGCAGCCTCGACTTCGAGGACTACCCCTTCGAGGTCCAGTCCTTCGACGAGGTCTGCGGGCTCTGCGGGGCCGACGACAGCTACATGGACGAGGTGGTCCTCGACGACAGCGGGCGCCGGATGTTCGTGTGCTCCGATTCCCACTACTGCGCGGAGCGGCGGGCCGCGGGCCACGTCGGCCCCATAGCCGAGGACGACGCGGCGCGGTCCCTCGCGGAGGGCGAGGCAT
>JAZBPF010000639.1:0-3644 GCA_036351515.1 Pseudomonadales bacterium
CCCTTCGGAGGGTTGGATACATCAAACTCGACGTATTTACCCAGCAACAGAAGGTCGCGCATGGACATATGCTGCTCGATGTAGTGTGCGCGGTTAGCCTCCATCACCCGACCATCAAACTCAGCAGCTATTTGCTGGAGTTCCTGCTGCTGCGCAAGCGTAAGCTTTTTATTGTCCGGGTTGTATTTCTGCTGGAACGACTTCGAATCGAGAGCTGTCCGGTCCATAAATCTATACTCCCCATCTTGATCGGTAGCCATACCAATCATTCGGTCGATGTGGATAATAGCCGGATCGTCTAGCGGGACAGGAGCTGACGCTCCATAAAAAGCCGATACTTGTTCATTCTCAGGCACGGTCTGAGTGCTGGAGGATTCAATGTCAGAGTCCTCCAACACGCTAACCTCGATCCGGCCTGGCTTCGTATCCCGAGGCTTTGGATCTGTATCTAGATAAGTTTTGTCGGCGTGCAGGCCTTGATTCTCGGTGCTGGGCTGATCCGATCCCCAATCATATATCGCCCAGGACGCACCAAGAAACATCGCAGTGGCGGCAAGCAATATTAATGGCTTGTGGAGTTGCATTATAAACGCCCGGGTTTAGATCGCTAGTCATTCTCATCGCACGGGTCACAGATTGGTTGAAAGCCGACTAGTGTACCCCACCGGAAACTCTGCAACGATTCAACATGGGTATCACTGCCTGAAGTCATCGTCTCCGGATCTTCAGAAGTTTCATCTCACACAGCGCATCGCGGATCGCGTAGCGATCGAGCGAAGCCTGTTCAGCATGGCCCAGAGCAGCGCCCTTGGCAATCCCCTGCGCCTCCCGCCTGTCAGCCTCGTGCTTGCGGTAGGACTCGCGGAGCTCGCGGCGCAGCTCGGGCGTGAGCTTCCGGCGCCTCTGCCAGAGCTCGAGCCGGCTCAGCGCCCGCGCCCCGCGACCGACCAGCTGCTGGTCCATGACGTCGAGAGCCGGGTCCACGTAGTCGGCGAGTGGCGCCTCAGGGTCATCCAGTAGGCGCAGGTCTTCGGCAATGCGCTTGATGCGTCCGTTGCCGACTTCGCAGCTGCCGTTGTATTGCGGCGTTCTCGGCGGCGAGTAGAGCGGCATTACATCCGAGACCCGGAGTAGCGCCACCGTCCTCTCGGATACGAAGGCGGCGCCATTGTCCATCTTCATGACGAGCGGCGGTCCGTGGGCGGCGAAGAGGCTAGCCAGGACGAGGGCGACCTCAGCGCTGGACTCGCCGTCCACGAGGCCCGCATGGAGGACCCGAGTGCTACCCAGGTCGCGTACGCACAGAGCATGCCCTCCCGAGCGACCGTCGAGGGCAGTGAAGTCCATGGCCCAGACCGTCCCCGGCCAGGTCCAGTGAAGACGCAGCAGGCTCTTCCGTCGCTTGGCGCGCAGGCGTCTCCTGACCCGTTCCAGGAGGCCTCGCAGGAGCGACCTCGAGACGTCGGGGTAGTGCTTCTTCAGGGCATCCTGGCCGACGTGGCCTGCGGTCCGGTAGATCACGCGCAGGACATGCACACACCGGCCCAGGCCAGGACGAGTGCGAGGGCGACCCGGCCGCCCGACATCCGCGCGGCGCCCCACGAGTCGACACACCGTGGCCGGCGACACCCCCAGCGCGGTCGCGACCTCGCACTGCGTGCAGCCGGTCTCCGCGAGATGCTCACGAATCACCAGGGACTGCGCTGTGGGATCCACGGAGCTCACCGGCGGCTCAACGACTCCACCGCGCGATGGATCGGTCCGCCGCCCCCTTTTTGGGCTCGCTCCGCGAGACCTGGGATCTGCCCGCGCAGCTCGAGTTGGATGCGTTGTCGGTCGACCTGGCCGCGCAGGCGACCGACCTCCCTCTGGAGCTCTGCGACCAGTTCGACGACCTCCGCGTCGTGTCGGCGGGGGCGCCCAGGACGGCCGGGGGCGAGCGCATCCGCGGCCCCCTGCAGGCACTGCTCGCGGATTTGCTGGAAGCGCTTCGGGCCGATGCCGAGTTCGGCACAGGCGTCGTGCACCGAGAGCTCGCCGGTGATCGTTCGCAGGATCACCTTCAGCCGTTCCCGTTCGTGCTCGCTGGCGTCGACGCGGTCGACGTGCTCGACACCCTTGTTCGGCCGTCCCATCACCATCCGCCTACTCCTTTGCTGTGCCGGCGATTGTCGCAGATGCGGCCGCGGATCCCGAGAGCTGCTCGTGCAACTTGCTCAGCACGCGCTCGCCACGGCTCTGCTTGCGTGGGCGGCGGGCCTTGGCGGTCTTCGCCTCGACGCGCGCGGACTTCTCGGGTGCCTTGACGCCCACCGCTCGCTGGGCAGTGCGGTACAGAGCCTGGAGGCGAGCCACCTCCCGGCGCAGGCGGCGGTTCTCGGTCTCGAGTTCATCGCGCAGCTTGCTCTCGTCGCGCTTGCGGCCGCGGGCTCGCGGCTCCAGCGCGTCGATCATCGCCTGCAGCATCCGCGTCTCGAGCACGTAGTAGCGCACCAGGGCAATGCCGAGCTCTTCGCTCGCCTGCTGCGTGGTCCGGAGGCCCGCGAGGGCCTCCAGGATCACCGCCGTCTTGCGCTTCGCCTCGACCGAGCCGGTCAGGGCCTTCGGCCCGGCCGGCTGCGCTCTCGACTTGCCGGTCATACGCCGTCCTCCTCGCCCTCGCTCAGGCCTCCACCGAGCCCCTCGCGCAGATCCTCCAGCGCGCTGTCGAGCGGCGAGGTGCCGGGTGCCGCTTCGGCGTCTTCCTCGGTGCCCGGGTGGTCCGGGATTCGGCCTTCGGCCGCCAGGGAGGGAGGCAAGACCTGCTCGACTCCCGTGCCTTCCGCGCGGCGCCCCGGGGCTTGCAGGTCAACCTCTTCGCGGGTGCCGTCACCCTTCTGCAGGATCACCCGCTCGCCTTCGGCGTGCAGCGAGACCGGCTCGTCGCCGACCCGACCCGTCAGGTAGAAGGGCTTGCGCGGCACCCCCTGCTGGGCCAGCTCCTTGGCGTTGGCCGCGACGCGCTCCCGCAGCGTCTCCAGCACCTGCGGCGCGGCCTCGAAGTAGCGGTCGGCCGGCACCAGGCCGCCCAGGCCGCTGTGCGTGCGCTGGAAGTTGTAGTGATCGATGAACAGCCCGATCCGCCGACGCGCGTCGTCGAGGTCGCGGAACACCGCCCGCTCCACGCACTCCCTCCAGAGGGTGCCCCAGAAGCGCTCGATCTTGCCCAGCGTTTGCGGCCGCCGCGGGCTCGCGACGATCTGCTTCACGCCGCGCTTCTCGCACAGCTTGGTGAACTCGCTCTTGCCGCGCCACGTGCGGTACTGCGTGCCATTGTCGGTCAGGATCTCCTTCGGCGCCCCGAAGTTGGCGATCGCCGACTCGAAGACCTCGCGGACCATCGCGCCCGAGGCGCTGGCGTGCAGTCCGTAGCCGACCAGGAAGCGGCTGTGGTCGTCCAGGAAACCGCAGAGATGCACACGGCGATTCTGGCGCTTCAGGACGAAGGTGAAGAGGTCGGTCTGCCACAGCTCGTTGGGAGCTGCCCGCTCGAAGCGCCGCGGCTTGTCCGGGTGGGGTCTGGTCGGCACGTCCTCGGTGGATGTCAAGGTAGTTGTCGCTCGAAGGATGGGGTTCAAGCCGCCTGCTCCTTGAGAGACGAAGAG
>JAZBPF010000640.1:0-13598 GCA_036351515.1 Pseudomonadales bacterium
GCCGCGGCCGGCGTCGTCCGTGCCGGCGCCGGCGAGGTTCAGGGCGAGGCGCTCGCCGCGCCGGCCGCGGGCCGTCTCCCGGTCCAGGGCCCGGACCGAGCGCACGCGCACGGGGCGCTGCGCCGGCAGCAGCACGAGCTCGTCGCCGACGGCCACGGACCCGGCGCGGGCGAAGCCCGTGACCACGAGGCCCGCCCCGGAGACGGAGAACGCGCGGTCCACGGCGAAGCGGAAGGGGCGATCGTCTGCGCCGGCCTCCGTCGCGCGTGCGAGGAGCGCCGCGCGCAGGGCCCCGAGGCCGGTCCCGTCGGCGGCGCTCGTGGGGATCCGGGGGGCGTCGGCGAGGGGGCCGCCGGCGAGCAGCTCCGCGAGCTCCGCGTCGGCCTCGGCGAGGCGGGCGGGGTCCACGAGGTCGGCCTTCGTGAGCGCGACCACGGCGCGGCGGATGCCGAGGAGCCGGAGGATGTCGAGGTGCTCGCGGGTCTGCGGCATGGGGCCGTCGTCGGCGGCGACCACGAGCAGGGCCGTGTCCACGCCGGTGACGCCGGCGACCATGTTCGCGGCGAAGCGGTGGTGGCCGGGGACGTCCACGAAGCCGACGCGGCGGCCGTCCCAGTCCGCGTAGGCGAAGCCGAGGTCGATGGTCAGGCCCCGCCGGCGCTCCTCCTCCAGCCGGTCCGTGTCCACGCCGGTCAGGGCCCGGACGAGGCGGGTCTTGCCGTGGTCCACGTGACCGGCGGTGGCGACGATCACGACGGCGCGAGCTCCGGCAGCTGGGCGAGGAAGGCCTCCTCCTCCCGGAGCGTGCGCAGGTCGAGGAGCAGCCGGTCCTCGGCGACGCGGCCCACCACGGGGCGGGGCAGGGCCCGGAGCCGGTCGTGGAGTCCCGCGAGGGCCCGGCCGCGCCCCTGCGCGGCCGTCGGCGTGACGGCGAGGCCGGCGCTCGGCAGCTGCTCGACGGGCAGGGCGCCGCTGCCGATCTGGCTCGCACACTCGATGACCTCGACCTGCCAGGCTGCTCCGAGGGCGGAGGCGAGGTGCGGGGCGACCCGCTCCGCGACGGCGCGGATCTCCGCCCGCGGGCGCAGCAGCAGGGCCGGCGTGGGCAGCTCGCGCACCGCACGCTCGGGCTCGCTCCAGGCGCGGAGCACGGCGGCGAGGGCGGCGAGCGTGAACTTGTCCACGCGCAGGGCCCGGCGCAGGGGGTTGCGGCGGAGCGCGTCGACGGCCTCGCGGCGGCCGACCACGATGCCCGCCTGGGGGCCGCCGAGGAGCTTGTCCCCGGAGAAGGTGACGAGGTCGGCGCCGGCGGCGAGGGCCTCGCCCGGCATCGGTTCGCGCGGGAGCCCGTGGCGCGAGAGGTCGGCGAGGCTGCCGCTGCCGAGGTCCCAGACGAGGGGGACGCCGCGCTCCCGGGTGAGCCCGGCGAGTTCGGCGATGCCGACCTCGTGGGTGTAGCCCTCGATGGCGTAGTTGCTCGGATGCACCTTCATGACCAGGCCCGTCTCCGGTCCGATGGCGTCGGCGTAGTCGCGCAGGTGCGTGCGGTTCGTCGTGCCCACCTCCACGAGGCGGGCGCCGGCCCGGGTCATGAGCTCCGGCACGCGGAAGGAGCCGCCGATCTCCACGAGCTCGCCGCGGGAGACGGGCACCTCGCGCCCCAGCGCGAAGCTGTTCAGCACGAGCACCACGGCGGCGGCGTTGTTGTTCACGACCGCGGCGGCCTCGGCGCCCGTGAGGGCGCAGAGCAGTGCCTCGACGTGGGCGTCGCGGTCGCCGCGGCGGCCTTCGGCGAGGTCGAACTCGAGATCGCAGGGGGCGCGGCCCACGGCGACCATGGCCTCGAGAGCCGCCTCCGGCAGCAGGGCGCGGCCGAGATTCGTGTGCAGCACGGTGCCCGTGAGGTTGAAGAGCGGCCGCGGGCCGCGGCCGCCGCTCGCGGAGAGGCGCGCCTCGGCGCCGCGCAGGAGCGCGTCCGGCGCCGCCGCCGGGGCGCCGTCGGCGATGGCGCGGCGGGCGTCGTCGAGGGCGGCGCGGCAGGCGTCGGCGGCGAGCAGGCGCCCCCAGCGACTCGTCAGCTCCCGTCCGCCGGGGCTCTCGAGGAGCCGGTCGACGGCGGGCAGGGCGGCGTAGGGGGAGGGCGGTTCGGGGGCGCGCATGGCGGGTCCGGAGGCGGGAGCCGTCGAACGTTACCGAGCGGCGGCCACCCCGGTCCAGTCTGCGCGGCGGGGCGGGTATGATGCCGCGAGCCGCTTGACCTGCGTCATTGTCCGGGAGGGGCCCGGGGCGGCTTCATGGCCACACCCTCGAGGAAGGAATCCTGCGCATGAGCGTCTACAAGAACATCCTGGTCGCCCTGGATCTGTCGGAGGAGAGCAGCCAGGTGCTCGATCGCGCGAAGGCCGTCGCCGGCGAAGAAACGCAGCTGAGCCTCATCCACGTGGTGAAGCCCATCGAGCACGTCTACGGCGGTTTCGGCGCCGTCGGTCTGGCCGGGGACTTCTCCGCGCAGATGGCCACGCTCGAGCAGCAGGCGGTCAAGCACGCGCAGGACCGGCTCACGGACATCGGCAAGGACGTCGGCGTGCCCGGCGACCGGGTGCACGTGCCCGTGGGCAACGCCGCCACGGAGATCCACCGGGTCGCCCGGGACATCGAGGCCGACCTCATCGTCATCGGGACCCACGGCCGCCACGGCCTGGGCCTGCTCCTCGGCTCCACGGCCAACGCCGTGCTCCACGGCGTGAAGCGCGACGTGCTCGCCGTGCGCGTCGAGGTCGAGGACTGATCCGACCCGGCCGCCGTGCGCCCGCACGGCGGCCCCGCTCCGAACGCTCCGCTCTCCCGTATCCCCTGACCCCCTGACCCCCGGCGCATCCGCGCCGGCGCGTCCGTTCGCCTGCCTTCCCGGCACCTCCGCTCAAGAAATCGATGGAATCGCCGATCGACCGATCAGGGCGCCGGCCCCGCGTCCGCAGGGCGCGGAACGGTCCCTGAGGCAGATCGAGGGCTTATAGCCCGAAGCTGCCGGTCGGATATGGATGTATTCCGAATCGATATTTCCGATGAAATCGATTGAACCGATATATTCGATCGCGAACAGGGATGCAGCGGCCGGCGACCGCTGCCGGGATCGAGGCGGAGCGAAGGTGAGCAGGGACTATCTGACACCCAACGAAGTGGCCCGCATGCTCAAGGTGTCGCCCATCACGGTGCGCCAGTGGGCGAGCAAGGGTCTGCTCGACGCCTCCACCACCGCCGGCGGCCACCGCCGCTTCACGCGGGAGGCGGTCCGCCGCTTCGCCTCCGAGCGCGGGATCGTGCTGCCCCGCGAGGCCGGCGGCCCGGTCCAGCGCGTCCTCGTGGTGGACGACGACCGCCAGCTCAATCGCTTTCTCGTGGAACTCATGACGGCCTGGAGCCGGCGCATGAACGCCGGGCTCCAGGTCGAGAGCGCCTTCGACGGCTTCGAGGCCGGCGCCAAGGTGCACACCTTCGACCCGGACGTGGTCCTCCTGGACCTGATGATGCCCGGCCTGGACGGCTTCGAGGTGTGCGAACGCCTCAAGGCCGATCCCACGACCTCGCACATCCGGGTGGTGGCCATGACCGGCTACTACTCGCCCGACCGGGTCCAGAAGATCCTCGCCGCCGGGGCCGACCGCTTCCTGCGCAAGCCCTTCTCGAACTCCGAGGTGATCGAGGCCTGCGGCCTGGACGAGCCCAAGAACCCCCCAACGACGGAAGACGGGAGCCGGATCAGTCATGGATAACGCTGCCCTGGACCAGATCGACGACGGCGTCGCGGACGTCGAATTCGAATTCCGGCCGACCGCGCCGTCCCGGACGCCTCGCCGGCGCCCGAAGCGCGCGCAGGCCGCGAGCCTGAGCGACGTGCCGGCGAACCCGGACGACTCCGCCGGGCTCGACGCCACGGACCTCTATCTGCGGGAGATCGGCGCCGCCGGCCTCCTCGACGCCCAGGAGGAGGTCGACCTCGCCCGGCGCGTGCAGAAGGGCGACATGGCCGCGCGGGCCCGCATGATCGAGTGCAACCTGCGCCTCGTGGTCATGCTCTCGCGCCGCTACCTCGGCCGGGGCCTGCCGCTCGCGGACCTCATCGAGGAGGGCAACCTCGGCCTGATCCGCGCCGTGGAGAAGTTCGACCCGGAGCGGGGCTTCCGCTTCTCGACCTACGCGACCTGGTGGATCCGTCAGGCCATCGAGCGCGGCCTCATGAACCAGGCGCGGCTCATCCGCCTGCCGGTGCACGTGGCCAAGGCCGTGAGCAGCTGCCTGCGCGCCGCCCGGGAGATCGGCCAGAACACGGGCCGCGACGCGACGATCCCGGAGATCGCCGAGACCACCGGCCGCGACGAGACCGAGGTGACGGAGCTCCTCGCGCTCTACGACCAGGCCCAGGCCGCGGACCACGCCGCCGACGACGGCGACGGCTTCTTCGACGACTCGGTGCACGACCCGGCGCCCTCGGATCCCGTGCAGCTGTGCATGGACGAGGAGCTCAAGGGGCAGCTCGACAGCTGGCTCGACCGCCTCGAGGACCGGCCCCGGGAGATCCTCTGCCGCCGCTTCGGCCTGCGGGGCTACGAGCCCCACACGCTGGAGGAGGTGGGCGCCGCCATCTCCCTCGCCCGGGAGCGCGTGCGCCAGATCCAGCTCCAGGCCCTGAGCCAGCTCCGCGCGAGCATGCGTGCGGACGGCGTGGAGCGGGGCGAGCTCGCACTCTGAGACCAGGCCTGCCGGATCGTCCTCCGCGGTGGTCGACGATCCGGTGGCGCCCGCAGGAACCCCTGAGCGCCCGCGGCGCGGTGGCCTCCCCCCCGCCCCGTCGCGGACGCGACGCCTCGACGGCCCGGCGTATGCGGCCGTCCCGCCCGGCCTCCGTGCCGGGCATTTTTTTGGGCGTCGGGTCGATGCCCGGCGTCCGTGGAACGCCAGGGCGCCGATCGGGGCGCGCGGCAGACGCGCGTGAGCACACGCGCGTGAGTAGACGGACGCGTGTTCCGCAGCCTCTCAGTCGAGGGCGGCGTTCCACGCGGCGACGCGGTCCTCCTGCCCCGCGAAGGCGCGCTCCACGTCCCCCGTGAGCCGGGCGGCCACGATGCGGTCGCCCTGGCGGATCGCGTCGACGACGGCCTGGTCGTCGGCCCCGAGCACCTCCCCGAAGATCGTGTGGGCGTCGTCGAGCCAGGGCGTCGGCACGTGCGTGATGAAGAACTGGCTGCCGTTCGTGCCCGGGCCGGCGTTGGCCATGGACAGCTTGCCGGGTGCGTCGTGGCGCAGCTCCGGGGTGAACTCGTCCTCGAAGCGGTAGCCGGGCCCGCCGGTGCCCGTGCCCTTCGGGCAGCCGCCCTGGACCATGAAGTCGGCGATCACCCGGTGGAAACCGAGGCCGTCGTAGAAGCCGCGCTGCACGAGGTTCGCGAAGTTGGCGACGGTCACGGGGGCGTGCTCGGGGAACAGCCGCAGGTGGATCGTGCCGCGGTCGGTCTCCAGCTCCACACCGAGGGATTCGCTCATGGGTCTCTCCTGTCGTTCGAGGATGGGGCGCTCAGAGGTTCCAGACGCCCTCTCAGCGCGCCTGGGCGTGATAGGCGTCGTTCGGCCGCAGGTCCGTGGCGGCCGCCATGCGGTTGGTCATGTTGAAGAACGCGGCCACGGCCGCGACGTCCCAGAGCTCCCGGTCGCCGAAGCCGGCGGCGCGCAGCGCCTCCCGGTCCGCGTCGTCCACGTCCTGGGGGCGGCGCGTGAGCTTCACGGCGAAGTCGAGCATGGCGCGCTGACGGGCGTCGAGGCGGGCGGCGCGGTAGTTCATGGCCAGCTGCTCGCCGAGGATCGGGTCCCCGGAGAGCTGGCGGACGGCGGCGCCGTGCGCCGTGAGGCAGTAGTAGCAGCGGTTCTCCGCGGAGACGACGACCGCGATCATCTCCCGCTCGAGCTTCGAGAGCGGCGAGTCGGCGAGCATGAGGTCGTTGTAGAAGGCGACGAAGGCCTCGAGCTTCTCCGGCGCGAAGGCGTAGGCCCGGAGCACGTTGGGCACGTAGCCGAGCTTCTCCTCGCAGCGCGCGAAGTAGCGCTCCATGGCCGGTCCCAGGTCCGCACCGGTCTTCTCCGGCAGCTCGAGGGCGTGGGGCGCCTCGCCCCGTGCCGGTTCCCGCCGTTCGCTCATCGCCGCTCCTCCCCGCTGCGGCGCCCAGTCTAGCAGCCCGCCCCCGCGAGGCGGACGCGCTGGCGGGCGTCCGGCGGCGACGGTACCGTGCGCCGGTCCGTCACCGACCGAGGAGGGTTCCGATGCGCGTCGCCTTCGTGGGGCTGGGGGTCATGGGCTTTCCCATGGCGGGCCACTGGGCCGCCGCCGGCCTGGACGTGGCCGTCTACAACCGCACCCGCAGCCGCGCGGAGCAGTGGTCGGCGGCGCATCGGGGCACCGTCACGGACACGCCCCGGGAGGCGGCGGCCGGCGCCGAGGTCGTGTGCCTGTGCGTCGGCGACGACGCGGACGTGCGCGCGGTGGCCCTCGGGGAGGACGGCGTGCTCGCGGCGCTGGAACCCGGAGCCGTGCTCGTGGACCACACGACGGCGTCCGCGGCGCTCGCCCGGGAGCTCGCGGCGGCCTGCGCGGAGCGGGGCGTCGGCTTCCTCGACGCGCCGGTCTCCGGGGGGCAGGCCGGGGCCGAGCGGGGCCAGCTCACGATCATGGTGGGCGGCGAGGCGGACGCCTTCGAGCGGGCCCGGCCCGTGCTCGAGCACTACGCGCGGGCGGTCCGCCTTCTCGGTCCCGCCGGGAGCGGCCAGCTCGCCAAGATGGTCAACCAGCTGTGCATCGCCGGGATCCTCCAGGGGCTCTCCGAGGGCATCGCCTTCGCCGAGCGCGCGGGGCTCGACGTGGCGGCGGTGCTCGACGTGATCGGCAAGGGGGCGGCCCAGTCCTGGCAGATGGACCAGCGCAGCCCGACCATGCTCGAGGACCGCTTCGACTTCGGCTTCGCCGTGGACTGGATGCGCAAGGACCTGCGCATCGCCCTCGACGAGGGGCGGCGCAACGGCGCGCGGCTGCCGCTCGCGGCCCTCGTGGACCAGTTCTACGCGGACGTGCAGGCCATGGGCGGCGGACGCTGGGACACCTCGTCCCTGATCAAGCGGCTGCGGGAGCGGCCCGCCGGGGAGTAGGGCAGGGCGAACGGGGCAGGGCGAAGCGGGCAGGGAAAGGACGGGCCCCGCCGCGGGCGGCGGGGCCGGAAGCGGCAGGCGTCAGCCGCGCTGTTCCACCGGGCGCACGTCGCGCTGGGTGGCGCCGGTGTAGAGCTGGCGCGGACGGCCGATGCGGTAGGGGCCGCCGATCATCTCGTTCCAGTGGGCCACCCACCCCGGCGTGCGCCCGGTGGCGAAGATCACCGTGAACATGTTCACGGGGATGCCGATGGCCTTGAGGATGATGCCCGAGTAGAAGTCCACGTTCGGGTAGAGCTTCTTCTCCACGAAGTACTCGTCCTCGAGGGCGATGCGCTCGAGCTCCATGGCGAGCTGCAGCTGCGGGTCGTCCTCGATGCCGAGGAGGTCGAGCACCTCGTCGCAGGTCTGCTTCATGACCTTCGCCCGCGGGTCGTAGTTCTTGTAGACCCGGTGGCCGAAGCCCATGAGCTTGAAGGGGTCGTTCTTGTCCTTCGCCTTCTTGATGTACTCGTTGATGCGCGAGGCGTCGCCGATCTCGTCGAGCATGTTCAGCACGGCCTCGTTGGCCCCGCCGTGGGACGGGCCCCAGAGCGCGGCGATGCCCGAGGCGATGCAGGCGAAGGGGTTCGCGCCGCTGGAGCCGGCCAGGCGCACGGTGGAGGTCGAGGCGTTCTGCTCGTGGTCCGCGTGGAGCGTGAGGATGCGGTCCATGGCGCGGGCGATGATCGGGTCCACCTCGTAGGTCTCGCAGGGGTTCCCGAACATCATGTAGAGGAAGTTCTCGGCGTAGGTCAGGTCGTTGCGCGGGTACATGAACGGCTGACCGAGGGAGTACTTGTAGCTCATGGCCGCGAGCGTCGGCATCTTCGCGATGAGCCGGTGCGCGGAGATCTCCCGGTGGCGCTCGTCCGCGATGTCCAGGGAGTCGTGGTAGAAGGCCGAGAGGGCCCCGACGACGCCGATCATGATCGCCATGGGATGCGCGTCGCGGCGGAAGCCGTTGAAGAAGTTCCGGAGCTGCTCGTGGACCATGGTGTGGTGCGTGATGGTCCGGTCGAAGGTCGCCTTCTGCTCGGCCGTCGGCAGCTCCCCGTGGAGGAGCAGGTAGCAGACCTCGAGGAAGTCTGCGCGCTCGGCGAGCTGCTCGATGGGATAGCCCCGGTGCAGGAGGATCCCGTTCGCGCCGTCGATGTAGGTGATGGCGGAGTCGCAGGAGGCGGTGGAGACGAAGCCGGGGTCGTAGGTGAAGTAGCCCTGCCCCGTGAGGGAGGAGACGTCGATGACGTCGGGGCCGGTGGTGCCGGACAGGATCGGCAGCTCGATCGGGTCTCGGCCCTCGATCGACAGCAGGGCTTTCTTGGCCATTCGGCGACTCCTGGAGAGCGGGGTGGGTCGAGGCGAGCCGGAAAGCTAAAGGCGCCCCCAGGGGTTGTCAACGCGGCCGGGACGGGCTCCCGGAGCCCTCCTGACGGCCGTGCTCCGTTTGTGTTCCGCCCCCGGGATCACTATCATTCCGGCCCGGCTGAGACGAGCGGTACCGGTCCATCGGCATCCCCCGCCGGTGGCGGGTTCCAGCCGGTTCCCTCCGTCGGTGCGGCGCGTCCCGCCTGCATCCCGCGGGGTCACGCGCGGGCAGTTCGAGCACGAGGACGCACCGCCGCCCCGGCCTCCCTCCAGCTACGCGATCGTCAAGGGATGCGGATGAAGACACGCGAACGCCCGGTCAATCTCGACCTCACGAAATTCAGCTTTCCCCTGCCCGCACTGGCGTCGATCACCCACCGGATCACCGGCGTGATCCTGTTCGTGGGGATCGCCTTCGGGCTCTGGGCGCTGGACCTGTCCCTGCGCTCCCCGGAAGGCTTCGCCGAGGCGGCGCGCCTGGCCGGTTCGCCGCTCGGCGGGTTCGTGGCCTGGGGGCTGCTCACGGCCCTCGCCTATCATTTCGCCGCGGGCGTGAAGCACCTCTTCATGGACTGGGGCGTCGGCGAGACCCTCGAGGGGGCCCGCCTGGGCTCGCAGCTCACGATCGCGGCGACGGTGGTCCTGAGCGTGCTGGCAGGAGTCTGGGTATGGTGAGCAGCGCCACGAGCCTGACGCGGAGCGGGCTCTCCGATTTCATCCTCCAGCGGGTCACGGCCGTCGTGCTCGCGCTGTACACGGTCTGCATCGTGGGGTTCCTCCTCGTTTCCGGCGAGGTGGACCACGCGAGCTGGACCGCCTTCCACGGGTCCACCGCGATGCGGCTCTTCAGCACGCTCGCGGTGCTCTCCACCGCCGCCCATGCGTGGATCGGCATGTGGACCGTGGGGACGGACTACATCCGGTCCCACTATTTCGGCAAGCGGGCGACGGTCTGGCGCGGCCTCTATCAACTCGTCTGTGCAGGGGCGCTGTTCCTGTACGTGGCGTGGGGGCTGCAAATCTTCTGGAGACTCTGACCCATGGCAAAGATTCGCACCATGACCTTCGACGCCGTCATCGTCGGCGGCGGGGGATCGGGGATGCGGGCCGCGCTGCAGCTTGCCCGGAGCGGCCTCGACACCGCCTGCATGTCGAAGGTGTTCCCCACGCGCTCGCACACCGTGTCCGCCCAGGGCGGCATCACCTGCGCCATCGCCAGTGACGATCCGAACGACGACTGGCGCTGGCACATGTACGACACCGTGAAGGGGTCGGACTACATCGGTGACCAGGACGCCATCGAGTACATGTGCAGCGTCGGCCCCCAGGCCGTGTTCGAGCTCGAGCACATGGGGTTGCCGTTCTCGCGCACGGAGACGGGGCGGATCTACCAGCGTCCCTTCGGCGGTCAGTCGAAGGACTACGGCAAGGGCGGCCAGGCCGCGCGCACCTGCGCCGCGGCGGACCGGACCGGCCACGCGCTCCTGCACACGCTCTACCAGCAGAACCTGAAGGCGGAGACGACCTTCCTCTCCGAGTGGTTCGCCGTGGACCTGGTGACGAACCAGGACGGGGCGGTCACCGGCGTCATCGCGCTCTGCATCGAGACCGGCGAGACGGTCTACGTGAAGACCAAGGCCGTGGTGCTCGCCACGGGCGGCGCGGGGCGCATCTACGCGTCCACGACGAACGCCCTCATGAACACCGGCGACGGCACGGGCATGGCCCTGCGCTCGGGCTTCCCGGTGCAGGACATGGAGATGTGGCAGTTCCACCCCACCGGCATCTACGGCGCGGGCACGCTCGTGACCGAGGGCTGCCGGGGCGAGGGCGGCTACCTCATCAACAAGGACGGCGAGCGCTTCATGGAGCGCTACGCGCCGAACGCGAAGGACCTCGCCGGCCGGGACGTGGTGGCCCGCTCCATGATCATGGAGATCCTCGAGGGTCGCGGCGTCGGCCCCGAGGGTGATCACGTGCTGCTCAAGCTCGACCACCTCGGCGAGAAGACGCTGAACCAGCGCCTGCCGGGCATCCTCGAGCTCTCGCGCACCTTCGCCCACGTGGATCCGGTGAAGGAGCCGATCCCCGTGGTGCCGACCTGCCACTACATGATGGGCGGGACGCCGACGAACGTGCACGGCCAGGCCATCACCCAGGGGGCCGACGGCCAGGACCGCTTCGTCGAGGGTCTCTTCGCCTGCGGCGAGGCCGCCTGCGTGTCCGTGCACGGCGCCAACCGCCTCGGCGGCAACTCGCTCCTGGACCTCGTGGTCTTCGGGCGCGCCGCCGGCATGTTCATCGAGGAGGCCCTGCGCCAGGGCGTCTCCTACCGCGAGGCGAGCGACTCGGACATCGAGCGCGCCATGGAGCGCCTGACCCGCCTCGAGGAGTCGAAGGAGGGCGAACGCGTCCCCGAGGTGCGCAAGGCCCTGCAGAACTGCATGCAGAACAACTTCGGCGTGTTCCGCACCGAGGAGTACATGAAGAAGGGCGTCGAGGAGCTGGCGGAGCTCCGCGAGCGCGTGGCCGGGCTGCACCTCGCGGACAAGAGCGCCACCTTCAACACGGCGCGCCTCGAGGCCCTCGAACTCGGCAACCTGCTGGAGATCGCCGAGGCCACGGCCGTCTCCGCCATGGAGCGCCGCGAGAGCCGCGGCGCGCACGCGCGGGACGATTTCCAGGAGCGCGACGACGAGAACTGGCTCTGCCATTCCCTGTATTTCCCCGAGGAGAAGCGCCTCGGCAAGCGGGCGGTGAACTTCGCACCGAAGACGGTGGAGAAGTTCGAACCAAAGATCCGGACCTACTGATCCGACCGCCTGGAGGACGACGCCATGCAAGTCAGCATCTACCGCTACGATCCCGAGAAGGACGAAGCGCCCTACATGCAGGACCTCGAGGTGGAGATCCCGGCGGACCGGGACCTCATGGTCCTCGACGTGCTCGAGCTCATGAAGGCGAAGGATCCGACCATCGCCTATCGTCGTTCCTGCCGCGAGGGGGTGTGTGGCTCGGACGGCATGAACATGAACGGACGCAACGGCCTGGCCTGCATCACGCCGGTGTCCCAGGCGGCGAAGAAGGGGCGCCTCGTGCTCCGGCCGCTGCCCGGGCTGCCCGTGGTGCGCGACCTGGTCGTGGACATGAGCCAGTTCTACCGCCAGTACGAGAAGGTGCAGCCGTACCTGCAGAACGACACGCCGGCCCCGGCCCAGGAGCGCCTGCAGACGCCGGAGGAGCGCGAGAAGCTCGACGGCCTCTACGAGTGCATCCTCTGCGCGTGCTGCTCGACCTCCTGCCCCTCGTTCTGGTGGAACCCGGACAAGTTCATCGGTCCGGCGGGGCTGCTCCAGGCCTACCGCTTCCTGGCGGACTCCCGGGACACGGCCACGGCCGAGCGCCTCGAGGAACTGGACGATCCCTTCAGCGTGTTCCGCTGCCGGGGGATCATGAACTGCGTGGCCGTGTGCCCGAAGGGGCTGAATCCCACCCGGGCCATCGGTCACATCAAGCAGATGCTGCTGCAGCAGGGAACCTGACGGACCAGCGGGGGCTTCGAAGCCCCCGCGCCGTACAGGGCGGGCGAGGGCTCCGCCCGACGGGGCGAACGGGCCGGGACGCGGGACGGAAGGGCACACGCGCCTCCCGTGCCGGGTCCCGCCGCACCCCCGGCGACTGGCTCCGCCCGGGAGCGCGTGCCTGACCCACGCGCGACGCGGTGGTTTCCGTCGGCGAGCGACGTCGACGCCACCGCCCACCGGAGACGTCGACGGGATGCACGACAGCTTCATGGAGATGATGCGCCGCACCTCCCACCTCTCGGGAGGCAACGTCGCCTACATCGAGCAGCTCTACGAGCGCTACCTCGAGGACCCGGCCACGGTGTCCGAGGAGTGGCGCACCCACTTCGAGAAGCTGCCCCGCGTCGAGGGCGTCATCGCGCCCGACGTGCCGCACGCGCCGATCCGCACGCACTTCGAACTCCTCGGTCGCTCCCGCGGCCGGGCGCGGCCCGCGACGCCGGGGCCGGAGGTGTCCTCCGAGCACGAGCAGAAGCAGGTGCGCGTGCTCGAGCTCATCAGCGCCTACCGGCACCGCGGGCACAAGCGTGCGGACCTCGATCCGCTCGGGCTCATGGAGCGTCCGCCGACGCCGGTGCTCGACCTCGCCTACCACCGCCTCTCGGAGGCGGACCTCGACACGGTCTTCCAGACCGGCTCGTTCTTCTACGGCGAGAAGCAGGCCCCCCTGCGGCAGATCCTCGCTGCGCTCGACGCGACCTACTGCGGGACCGTCGGCGCCGAGTTCATGCACATCGTCGACGAGGCCGAGAAGCTCTGGGTGCAGCAGCGCCTCGAGAGCGTCCGGGCCCATCCGGACTACGCCGAGGACGTGAAGCGCATGATCCTCGAGCGCCTCACGGCCGCCGAGGGCCTGGAGAAGTATCTGCACAATCGCTACCCGGGCACGAAGCGCTTCGGGCTCGAGGGGGGCGAGGCGCTGATCCCGGCGCTCCACGAGTGTCTGCAGCGGGCCGGCTCCCACGGCATCGTCGAGACCGTGATCGGCATGGCCCACCGCGGGCGCCTGAACGTGCTCGTGAACATCCTCGGCAAGCAGCCCGAGGACCTCTTCGACGAGTTCGAGGGCAAGGTGCCCGAGGGCGGCGGCTCCGGGGACGTGAAGTACCACCAGGGCTTCTCCACGAACGTGGTGACCCCGGGCGGCGAGATGCACGTGGCCCTCGCCTTCAATCCCTCGCATCTCGAGATCGCGGGCCCCGTGGTCGAGGGCAGCGTTCGCGCCCGCCAGGACCGGCGCCTGGACTACGAGAACGCGAAGGTGCTGCCGCTGCTCATCCACGGTGACGCGGCCTTCGCGGGGCAGGGCGTGGTCATGGAGACGTTCCAGATGTCCCAGACCCGCGGCTACCGCACGGGCGGGACCATCCACGTCATCATCAACAACCAGGTGGGCTTCACCACGCACCGCCAGGA
>JAZBPF010000641.1:0-2857 GCA_036351515.1 Pseudomonadales bacterium
GAAGGTGTTCCTCGCGAACATGGTGCACAAGGTCGTGGACACGGCGATCCAGCTCCACGGCGCCCTCGGCTATTCCCGGGACACGCCGCTCGCCGCCTGGTACACGCACATCCGGTCCCAGCGGCTCGTGGACGGGCCGGACGAGGTGCACAAGTGGACCACGGGGCGGAACGTCATCAAGGCCTTCAAGGCCACGGGCACCACGGCCGGGGCCTGCGGCGGGGACCTGCTCTGACCCGCGCCCGGCCCCCGCGCGCCGGGGGCCGGGCGTGCGTTCCGGGCCGAGGGAGCGATCCATGAGCCACGACGCGGACGCCGGCCTCCGCCGCCGGGCCTTCCTCGCCTGGTGCGGGCGCGCCGGCGTCGCCTCGACGCTGTTTCCGGGGGCGCTCTGGGCCGCCTCCGAAGCGGGGACGAGCGAGGTGACGACCGCCATGATCGACCAGGCGGCGCGCCTCGCCGGCCTCGCGTTCACGGCCGAGGAACGCGAGCGCATGCTCGCGGGCGTGCGCGCGAACCTCGCGGGCTTCCGCGAGGGCCGCGCCGTGCCCATCGACCAGAGCGTGCCGCCGCCGCTCTACTTCGACCCCGTGGTCCCCGGGCAACGGCTGGAACCGGTGGCGGCGGGCTTCGTCCTCGGCCCCCGGCGCTCGGTGCGACGCCCCGAGCGCCTCGAGGACGTCGCCTTCTGGCCCGTGACCGACCTCGCCACGCTGATCGAGACCCGCCAGGTCTCCTGCGTCGAGCTCACCGAGCTGTGCCTGGAGCGCTTGCGGCGCTTCGACGACGTCCTCCATGCCACCGTCACTCTCACGGAGGCGCGCGCGCTCGAACAGGCCCGCGCGCTCGATGCGGAACTCGCCGCGGGCCACTACCGGGGGCCGCTCCACGGCATCCCCTGGGGCGCGAAGGACCTGATCTCCGTGGCCGGCTACCGCACCACCTGGGGCTTCACGCCCTACGCGGAGCAGGTGATCGACCACGACGCGACCGTGGTCCGGCGCCTCGACGCGGCCGGCGCCGTGCTCGTGGCCAAGCTCGCAACGGGCGAGATCGCCCGCGGGGACCACTGGCTCGGCCGCCAGACCCGCAACCCCTGGAAGCCCGAGGAAGGATCCGGCGGCTCCTCCGCCGGTTCCGCGGCGGCCACCGCCGCAGGCCTCGTGCCCTTCGCCCTCGGGACCGACACGCTCGGCTCCATCGTCGGACCGGCCCGCACCTGCGGCGTCACGGGCCTGCGGCCCACCTTCGGGCGGGTCAGCCGCGACGGCGTGATGCCCGTCTGCTGGAGCCTCGACAAGGTGGGTCCCCTGTGCCGGAGCGCGGAGGACTGCGCCCTGGTGCTGCACGCGATCCACGGGCCCGACGGCCTCGACCGCGCCGTCCCCGACCGGCCCTTCGCCTGGGACGGGGCGCGCGGCCTCGGGGGCCTGCGCGTCGGCTACCTCGCGAGCGCCTTCGAGCGAGAGGCGAGCGGCGCGCGGCGCGACGCGCTGGAGAACGACCGCCGGACGCTCGAGGCGTTGCGCGCGCTCGGCGTCGAACCGCGCCCCGTCGAGCTGCCGGAGCACGCGGAACTCGATGCGCTCCAGGTGCTCCTCGTGGACGAGGCGGCGGCCTTCGACGAGCTCCTGCAGAACGGGGACGTCCGGTACTTCCGCCAGGACCTCGAGGACCCGGAGGACGTGCTCCTGCGCGTCGCCCGCCTGTTCCCGGCCGTGGAGTACGTGCAGGTCCATCGCCGGCGCATGCTGCTCATGCAGGGCATGGCCCGCCTGTTCGAGGAGCTCGACGTGCTCGTGGCACCGTTCGCCGGCAGCCCCCAGCAGAGTGCGACGAGCCTGACGGGCCATCCCTCCGTCTCCGTGCAGAACGGCTTCGACGGCGAGGATCGGCCCACGGGCATCCAGTTCGTCGGCCGCCTCTACGGCGAGGCGGAGGCGCTGACCCTCGCGCGGCACTACCAGGCCGCCCGCGGCTGGCACCGCGAGCATCCGCAGGCGTTCCGCTGAGCCCAGGAAGGGAGGTCCCCCCATGCAGCCCCGAGCTCCCCGCCACCCCGGCCGGGCCGCGATCCTCGCGGCCGCGGCCCTGACCGCCGCCGCGGCCGCACGCGCCGAGCCGTCCGGCCCCGCGGAGGACTTCGTGACCGTGCGCCCCGATGCCGTCGCGTTCCGCGAGGGCGGAAGCAGCGGCCTCGCCGTCGCGGTCCTCGCCGGCGACCCGAGTGCTCCCGGGCTCTACGTGATGCGCGTGCGCTTCCCGCCGGGCGTGCAGTCCGCCCCGCACTTCCACGACCAGGACCGGCACGTCACCGTGCTCGAGGGCACCTGGGCCTTCGGGACGGACGCGAGCGGCGACTGCGCCCGCACGGAGCCGCTCCCGGCCGGTTCCTTCGCGATCCATCCGGCCGGGGCCGTGCACTTCGACGGCGCCTGCGGGGACACGGCGACGGTGGTGGAGATCACGGGGCTGGGGCCGGTCACGACCACGCCGGTCCCGCGCACGCCCTGACCGCGGCCTCCGCGCCGCCCCGCGACCGTGTCGTCAGTCGGCGCGGCCGGGAACGGGCGCGCCTGCGTCCTCGAACGCTGCCAGGACCGCCTCCGGCACCCGCCCCACGGTGACGTGCTTTGGCGCGCGCCCCACGGCCAGCCGCGCGACCTCCTCGCGCCGCGCGACGGACACGAGCGAGACGTCGTCGCTGCGCGTGTTCGCGAGGATGCAGAGCGCTCCGGCCGCGTCGAGGGCCGCCCAGCTCGGCGCGTCCCCGACCGGGACCGTCGCCAGGAGCGAGAGGTCGGCCGTGGCGACGAGGGCCGCGTAGTCCGAGGCCCGTCCCGCGAGGCAGAGCGTC
>JAZBPF010000642.1:0-4097 GCA_036351515.1 Pseudomonadales bacterium
GGGCTCGCGGTCAACCTGCGCATGGCCATGTACTCGGCGTCCCTGACGCCGCACCTCGGGCGCGCGCCCCTCGGCCTGCGGGCCCTGGCCGCCTACTTCATGGTCGACCAGGTCTACGCCATGGCGATCCAGCGCTTCGTGGGCGAGGAGCTCGCCCTCGACGAGAAGCTCGCCTACTACTTCGGCGTGGTCACTCCCGTCTGCCCGCTCTGGTATCTCTTCTGTCTGCTCGGCGCGGTGCTCGGCACGCGCATCCCGCCGGAGCTGGCCCTCGACTTCGCGGTGCCCATCACCTTCCTCGCCATGGTCGCGCCCATGCTCCGGGGCGCGCCGAACCTCGTGGCGGCGGGGACGGCCGTGACGGTGGCGCTCCTCGCGGCGGAGCTGCCCTGGAACACGGGGCTGGTGCTGGCGGGCCTGGCCGGCATGGTGGCCGGGGCCGGTGCCGAGCTCGCCCGGGAGGCACGGGCGTGATCACGCAGAGCGACGCCACGATCTGGCTGGTGATCCTCGCCCTCGGGGCCGGGACCTTCGCGATCCGCTTCTCGTTCCTCGGGCTCGCGGGCGGCCGCGAGCTCCCGCCCTGGCTCCTGCGCCTGCTGCGCTACGTGCCCGTGTCCGTGCTGCCGGCGCTCGTGGCACCCATGGTCGTCTGGCCGCAGGCCACCGGCGGGGAGCCGGAGCCGGCACGGGCCACGGCGGCCTGCGTCGCCCTCGCCGTGGGCGCGGCCACGCGCCACGTGCTCGCAGCGGTGGGCTCGGGGCTCGTCGCGCTCTACACGGTGCTCGCGTTCACGGGCTGAGCGACCGCGGCGTCGGCCGGTGACTCCGGCAGACCGGGGACGTCGGGCAGGGCGCCCGTGTACCAGAGCCAGGCGCCGAGGAGCGCGAGCAGGAACACGAGGATCGCGAAGAAGCGCCCGAGGCCCGTGTCGTGCTCGGCGCCCCGGCGGCGCCGGGTCCAGGCGCTCCCGGCGCCGGCCAGGCGGTCCGCCACGACCCGGGCCTCCTGCAGCGACAGGCCCGCTTCGCTGCGCAGCCGTGCGATCGCCTCCAGGGTCCGACCTTCCTCGGCCGCGCGGCGGGCTTCGTGCGAGACGCGCGGACCGGGATCGCGCCGCGCGGTCCCCCGCGCGCCGGGGCCGCGGTCCGTGGAGGAGGCGGTGGCGTCGACCACGCGATGGGCCTCGCGGGCGTCGAGCCCCGTGGCGGCGCGCAGGCGCCGGATCGCCTCGGGCCGGTCGCCGTCGGCGAGGGCCCGGGCCACGTCGGGGGGCAGGCGGGGGGCCTCGGTCATGGGGTGCTCCCGGTGGCTTCGGTCCCAGCATCCGCACCTCGCCCGGGCGGATCAAGCGCGGCCGGTGGACGCCCGGCCGGGGAGCGGGCATCGTCTCCGGCGGGGAAACGGAGGAGGGGAGAGCCATGCGTCCGGGACCGATCCTGCTGGCGGCACTCCTGTGCGCGCTGGTCCTGCAGCTGCCCGCGGTCGAGGCGCGTCCGGCGCCGGAGCTGCGTTTCGTGCGCTTCGAGACGGCCGACGGCGTCGTCCGCTGGGGCCGCGTCGAGGGCGGGGACGTCGTGCCCGTCAGCGGTCTGCCCTGGCGCCCGCACGCGGCGCTTCCGGGGGAGCGCATGCCCCTGGAGTCCGTGCGCCTGCTCGCGCCGGCGACGCCCACGAACGTCATCGCCATCGGCTTCAACTACCCGAGCCACACCCAGGACCGGCCCGCGCCCACGGAGATCGGCATGTTCGCCAAGCTCCCGGGCTCCGTGATCGGACCGGGCGCGCCCATCGTGATTCCGCCGGACGCCGGCAACCTCCACTACGAGGGCGAGCTGGTGCTGGTGATCGGCCGGGAGACGCGCAACGTGTCCGTGGAGGACGCGCCGAAGCACGTCTTCGGAATCACCGCGGGCAACGATCTCTCCGAGCGCGACTGGCAGGCGAACGACCTGCAGTGGCTGCGGGCCAAGGCCTCCGACGGCTTCGGCCCGATCGGTCCCTGGATCGTCACCGGCGTCGACTGGGAGGAGCTCGCGCTGATCACGCGCGTGAACGGGGAGGTGAAGCAGTCCGACCGGGTCGAGAACCTCTACTTCGGGATCCCGGAGATCGTCTCCCACGTCTCGCGCTACGTGACGCTGCATCCCGGGGACCTGATCTTCACCGGCACCCCGGGCACGACCTCGGCCCTGAAGCCCGGCGACGTGGTGGAGGTGGAGATCCCCGGCGTCGCGCTCCTGCGCAATCCGGTGGTCGCGCCCGACTGATCGGATCAGCTCCGCGGCGGACGCCGGCGGCCGACGATCTCGAACACCAGCCCCGACAGGGGCTGGATGCGCGTGACCCGGAAGATGAGCCCGCTGCGCGTCATGGGGCGCACGCGCCGGTGCTCGCGCAGCGTCGGCAGGAAGGCGACGCCCACGGCCAGGCGCGCGAGCGCCGAGACCAGGAACACGCCGAAGAGCGGGCTGCCCCAGGCCCAGCTCATGGTGCCGAGCGTCAGCGTCTCCGGCAGCGCCGTCCCGAGCCAGCCCCCGATCACCGCGCCGAGGAACACCCCGACCGCCGCGAGCACGTTGTGCACGGCCATGAGCGTCGCGCGTCGCTCCCGGGGCGTGAGGTCGTAGACGGCGTTCGTGGCGCTGAGCGTGAAGCCCGCCCAGGAGAGGCCGGAGACCGCCTGCACGGCCAGCAGCCAGAAGTAGTCCGCCGAGAGGATCCAGAGCAGCGGCAGCACCGGGATGATCGCGCCGGTGGTGACCAGGATCAGCCGGTTGCCGAAGAGGTCCGACAGGCGCCCCCAGCGTGCGAGCGTGAGGAACTGCACGCAGAACGAGGCCGCCGTGTTGAACATGTAGGCCACGTAGCCCCACTCGAGGTCGCGCAGCATGTAGAGCGCGAAGAAGGGCGAGGCGAGGGCGACGGCGAACTGCATGGAGGCGAAGAACAGCGAGAAGCGCAGCAGCCCGGAGCCGCGCATGGCGCGCCAGAAGTCCGCGTGCCAGGGCATCTCGAGCGCGGCCACGTGCCCCGGTGGGTCGTGCATGTGCGCGAGGTGCCAGGCGGAGGCGAGGCGGGCCACCGCCGCGAGGCCGAAGATCAGGAGGAAGCCCGTCGCCGTGGCGCCGAGGCGGTCGGCGCCGGCCAGGAGCAGGCCCGCGACGATGAGCGCCGTGAAGCTCGCGAGGCTCGAGAAGCGCGTGCGCAGGGCGAAGAAGCGTCCCCGGCGGCTCTCCGGGACGAGATCCCCCATGAGGCTGCCCCACTGGGGCGAGCCGAGGTTCGGGCCGGCGAAGTAGAGCACCGCGCAGCCGATGAGCAGGGGCAGCGCGAGCGCCGGGAAGGCGAGCGGCAGGAGCGCGAGCGGCACGAGGGCCGTCGCCTGGAGCAGGGCGCCGCCGAGGATGATCGCCCGGCGCCGGCCCACGCGGCGCCCGAGCCAGGCGGAGACGAGCTGCGCGCAGGCCCCGAGCATGGGCGGCAGGCTGGCGAGGAGGCCGATCTGCGCCGTGCTCGCCTTCAGGAACACGCCGAAGGCGGCGAAGTAGCTCTCGGCGCTGCCGATCATCGCGGAGAAGCAGACCCCGTCCCAGAGCGAGTGGCGCAGGGACCGGTCGACGACCGGGTCGCGGGCGAGACTGCCGGGAGGCGCGAGGGACGGGGCCATCGGAACGAGGCTGGGTCGGCGGCGGCGCGATGATGCCGGCGGGTTCCGCCCCTGTCGAGGCAGCGCGCGACGGGAGGACCGCTCGCGTAGAATCCGCCCGTCCGTTCCGGAGGTTCCATGTCGCGCGCCAGTGCCGAGACCGTCACGCTCGCCCCCGCACCGGCCGCGGAGCCGGAGCTCGCCGCGGCGTTGCTCCACGCCACCGATCCGCACGTGTTCGGCTTCCTGCACGAGCACGACGAGGCGCGCTGGCGCGGCCATCTGGGCCATCAGTGGCTGCAGCCCCGGGGGATCTTCTCGCACCGGCTGGCCACGGCGGCGCTCCACGAGGGGCGCCTCGTGGGGATCGAGCTCGGCTTCGACCGGGCCCGGCAGCAGGCGGAGCTCGTGCCCTTCGTGACCCAGGCCCAGGCCTGGCTCGACCCC
>JAZBPF010000643.1:0-2779 GCA_036351515.1 Pseudomonadales bacterium
GCCGGGCACGACCTTCATCTATCTGTCCAATCGCCTGGACCTCGATGGCTTCGACCGCTACCTGCGCCTCGGCTCCAGCTACACGGAGGAGTACGACAGCCTCGACGCCCTCGTCCGTGCCGAACGCGCGGGGCGGAGCTTCGCCGCACCGATCACGAGGAGCCCGGAGCCGTGAGCACCCGCGAATCCCGCCTCGCCCCCGGCGCGCCCATCGACGACTTCGCGTCTCCGGAGTTCCGGGAGCGTTTCCGGGCGATCCGGGCCCTGCGGCTGCCACGGCCGCTCTACACCATGCGCCTGATCCTGCTGCTGAGCGTCGGCGTGATCGTCGCGTTCCTCGTCTTCGTGCCCTGGGTGCAGAACGCCTCGGGCACGGGCTCCGTGACGACCCTCAATCCCGCAGAGCGCAGCCAGACCATCACCACCCTCGCGAAGGGGCGGATCCAGCGCTGGTACGTGCGCGACGGCAGCTACGTGAACAAGGGTGACCCCATCGTCGACCTCGTGGACCTCGACCCGCAGCTCCTCGAGCGCCTCGACGCCGAGCTCCGGGCGAAGCGCGCCGCCTACGAGGCCGCGCGCGAGGCCACGCGCACGGCGCTCCTGAACCTCGAGCGCCAGAAGCGGCTCTTCGACCAGGGCCTCAGCTCACGCGTGGACTTCGAGCGCGCCCAGATCCGCTACCAGGAGCTCCTCGCCCGCGAGAGCGAGGCGGAGGCGGCCCTGAACCAGGCGCAGATCGCCGTCACCCGCCAGAGCACGCAGCGGGTGACCGCGCCCAACGACGGCACGGTGATCCGGATCCGCGCCGGCGACACGGCGACTCTCGTGAACGAGGGCGACGTGATCGCGGAGTTCGTTCCGAGCGTCGCGGACCCCGCGGTGGAGATCTACATCTCCGGCCTCGATGCGTCCCTCGTCACGCCCGGGCGCAAGGCCCGCATCATGTTCGAGGGCTGGCCGGCGGTGCAGTTCGGCGGCTGGCCGGAGATCGCCATCGGCACCTTCGGTGGCGTGGTCTCCGCCGTCGACCCCGTCGTCTCCGCCAACGGGCGCTTCCGGGTGCTCGTGACGCCGGACCCGTCCGAGCCGGACTGGCCGTCCCAGCGCTACCTGCGCTTCGGCGCCCAGGCGCGCGGCTGGATCCTCCTCGACACGGTCTCGATCGGCTACGAGCTCTGGCGGCGCCTGAACGGCTTCCCGCCGGAGAACACCCAGCCCGGCGTCATGATCCGTGGAGGCGGCGAATGACCGGAGGCCCGCGCCCCCGGCCCGTGCCCCCCGCCCTCCTCCTGGTCCTGCTGCTCACCGCGCCGGGACTCGGGGCGGCGCCGGCCCTCACGGAAGGCCAGGGCATCGATCGGTCCACGGCCCTCGACCTGCCGCCCCCGGGGCGCACGGAGGTTCCGGATCGTTCCTCGGCGGTGGCCGCGCTCTACGGGGAAGAGGCCGAGCCGGGCGCCGACGGCGCGCTTCCCCTCGGCGAGGTGCTCGCCTCCTCCATCGCCGCCGTGCCGAAGATCCTGGAGAGCCGGGAGAAGCGGCGCGCCGAGGAGGCCCGCCTGCTGTCCGCCCAGGGCGCCTTCGATCGCACCTTCGAGCAATCCGGGCTCGGCTGGGGCAACGGCTTCTACGACGGCCGCCAGCTCGACTCGACGCTGACGCAGCCCCTGCGCACGCTCGGCGCGGATCTCTACGCGGGCTACCGGATCAGCGGCGGGGACTTCCCCGTCTACCAGGACGAACTGGTGACCCTCGACCGCGGCGAGCTGAACGCGGGCATCAAGCTCCCCCTGCTCCGGGACCGGGCCTTCGACGAGCGCCGCTTCAAGCTCCGGGAAGGCGAGCTGAAGATCGACCTCGCCGACGCGGACCTGCTGCTCGCGAAGATGGAGGTCCAGCACGGCGCCATCCGCGCGTACTACAGCTGGGTCGCGGCGGGCCGACGGCTGGCGGTGCTCGAGCGCCTGCTGACCATCGCCGAGGACCGGGACGTCGCCTTCCGCGAGCAGTTCCGGGCCGGCGACATCGCGGAGATGGAGGTGGTCGAGAACTACCAGAACGTGCTCAAGCGCCGGCAGCTGGCCCGCTCCGCCCGGCGGGACTTCGAGCTCGCGGGGGTCGACCTCAGCCTGTACCTGCGCGACCCGGACGGGCGCCCGCGGCTGCCGGCCCCGAACCGGGTCCCCGAGGCCTTCCCGCCCGTGAGCGCCGCCGTGGTCGCCGACGCCCCGACGGCGCTGCGCCGGGCCCTCGCGCGGCAGCCGGAGCTCGTCGCCATCGACCGGGAGATGGAGCGGGAACGGAACCGGCTCCGACTCGCCGAGAACGAGCTGCGCCCCCAGGTGGACCTGGGCGTGAAGATGGCACGCGACTTCGGGGACGGCAGCGACACGCGCAACGGCACGGACGTGATCGCCGAACTGACGGTCTCCGTTCCCGTCGAGCGCCGCCAGGCCCGCGGGGAGATCGGCGCCGCCGAAGCGGAGCTCCGGGGCCTCGCCTACAGTCGCCAGCGCATCCGCGAACGCCTGCAGCTGCAGGTGGCGCGGCTCGTGGAATCCGTGGACGCCGCCGCGGAGTTCACGCGCCTCGCGCGGCAGGAGGCCGACCAGGCCAAGGTCCTCGAGGACGCCGAGTGGGTGCGCTTCCGCGAGGGCGCGAGCAGCTTCTTCCTGCTCAACGTGCGCGAACAGAACACGGCCGACGCCCGGGTGCGGGCCGTGGAGGCCGCCCTCGGCTACTTCCGGGCGCTCGCCGACTACTCGCTGGCGACCGC
>JAZBPF010000644.1:0-3425 GCA_036351515.1 Pseudomonadales bacterium
GCGGACGCTGCCCCTCGACGCGGCCTTCGTCGAGCGCTACCGCGCCGCGCAGCGCGCCCGGAACCACCGGATCACCCACTGGTGCCTCGGCGAGCTCGAACGGGTGCAGGCGCGCGGCGCCGTGGATCGGGCCTTCCTCGTGCACCGGATCTGGGCCGATCCGCGCTTCGTCGATCCCGCCCTCGACCCCTCGGCGCGGACGCCCGGGCGCTGCTACGCCGGCGATCCGCGGCGGGCGAACTACGGACCCATGAACATCGGCCTCACGTGCACGCTGCGCACCTGGCTGTCCATGTGGAGCCTCGAGCACTCGGGCTGTCGCGGCGCGCCGCACCTGGCGCGGATCCGGGTGCCGTCCCTGGTGATCCAGTCCGACGCGGACACGGGGGTGTTCCCGAGCGACGCCCGGGCGATCCACGACGCCCTCGGGGCCGAGGACCGCACGCTGCTCACGGTGCCGGGCGATCACTACCTGGAGAACCCGGAGGGCGCCCGGGACGAGGTCGCCGACCGGATCGTGGACTGGCTGCGCGCCCGCGGCGCGGCCTAGGGGCCCGTTCGGGCCCTTCGCAGTCCTGCGGCGCGGCGACCGGAAGTCGTCGAGCCCTGTCGTGGCCGGACCGCGGACCTGCGCCGCGGTTCGGCGCTGGAAAGGTCCGGGACGGGCTCTTTCGGCACACTGCCCCGGAGAGGCGTCAGAGCACGTAGCCGTCCCCGGAGGCCCGGACCGTGAGCTCGGAGATGGACACGCCCCAGGGCTGGTCGATGGCGTGGACGATCTGCTCGGCGAGGTGCTCGGGATCGAGGACCGCGTAGCCGATCCCCTCGGGATCCGTCTCCTCCGCCGGGAGCTGCCCCGCGACCCAGGCCTCGAGCTGGCGCCCGTAGGGCTCGGCGTTGTGGCCGAGGATGCCGACGACGGCAGCCGGATTGACGACGCCCCGGGAGAGTCCCGTGCCGGGTACGCCCGTGGGCTTCACCACGGTGACCTTGATGCGTCCCCGGGATTCCACCCGGAGGGACTCCGAGAGGAAGTTCACGGCGGCCTTGGTGGCGCCGTAGACGCCGGCGCCGGCCACGGGGAAGTTGCCGTAGATCGACGAGACGTTCACCACGTGGCCCCGGCCGCGCGCCATCATCGCGTCGTGCACGGCCACGATGCCGTTGAGCACGCCCTTCACGTTCACGTCGATGCAGCGCAGCCAGGCGTCGTAGGCGGCCTCGTGGTCGGCGTGGAAGGCCAGCGGCATGACCCCGGCGTTGTTCACGAGCACGTCCACGGCGCCGAAGCGGTCCTCCGCGGCGGCCACGAGCGCCTGCAGGTCGGCCAGGCGCGTGACGTCGGCCGCCCGCCCGAGGGCCCGGCCGCCGGCGGCGACGATGCTCTCCGCCGTCGCCCGGGCCCCGGCCTCGTCGAGGTCCCCGCAGACGAGGTGCGCGCCCCGATCCGCGGCCTTCTGCGCCACGAGCCGGCCGAAGCCGCTCGCCGCTCCGGTCACCAGGATGACCCGCCCCTCGAGGTGTCCCGCCATGTCCGCTGCCTCCGTCGCGCCGCCCCGCGCGGCGGAGAGAGCGTAGCAGCGCGCCGGCCCGCGTCGACCCCGTGCCGAGCCGTCGACGCCCCGAGTTGACCGCTCGTGAGGGCGCTTCCCATACTTGCGCGCCCCGCGCGGGCCCCCGCCCGCATCCGGGTCCGAAGGGAGTGCGCAGATGGGCGTGAAGGTGCCGTACCGCCGCGAGATGGAGTTCGACTACGGAGCCGTGGACCGGCTCTCGCCGCGCATCCGTCGGGTGATCGCCCACAACCCCTCGCCCTTCACCTTCCACGGAACCGGCACCTACATCCTCGGCGAGGGGAACGTGGCCGTGATCGACCCGGGCCCGGACCTGCCCGAGCACGTGGACGCCCTGCGGCGTGCCCTCGAGGGCGAGACGATCACCCACGTCCTCGTCACCCACTGCCACCTCGACCACTCGCCCGCCTGCCGCGCCCTGCGCGAGTTCACGGACGCGCCGACCTACGCCTTCGGCCCGCACGGCGCCGGTCGCCGCGGCGCGGCGACGGACTCGGGCGAGGAGGTGAAGGTCGAGGAGGGCGCCGATCTCGAGTTCACGCCCGATCACGCCGTGCGCCACGGAGAGGTGCTCGAGGGGGACGGCTGGTCCGTGGAGTGCGTCTACACGCCCGGACACACCTCCAACCACACCTGCTTCCAGCTCCGCGAGGAGAAGACCCTGTTCACGGGGGATCACGTGATGGCCTGGTCCACGAGCGTGATCTCGCCCCCGGACGGGGACATGCATGCGTACCTGGACAGCCTCGAGCTCCTGCTCGAGCGCGACGACGCCCGCTACTGGCCCACGCACGGACCCTCCGTGGAGGATCCCCACGGCCACGTGCGTGCCTTCATCGCCCACCGGCGCGAGCGCGAGCAGCAGATCCTCGATTCCTTGAAGGCCGGCCGGCGGACCATCCGCACCATGGTCCCGCACATGTACGCCGACCTGCCGGAGTTCATGTATCCGGCGGCGGCCCGCTCCGTCCTCGCGGCCGTGCTCTATCTCGTGGAGCGGGGGGTGCTCCGGGCCGAGGCGCCCGTCGGCGTGGACAGCACCCTCGAGCTCGTCTGAGACGCTTTCGAGAAAGTACTCCCAGAGTGCTGTTCCGAATCACTTTTCCGTGAAAGCGTCCGCGACGGCGGCGCGCAGGGCGGGCAGCACCTCCGCCTCGAACCAGGGCCGCTCCCGGAGCCAGCGGGTGTTCCGCGGCGAGGGATGGGGCAGGGGAAAGGATTCCGGCAGGTACTCGCGCCAGTGCGCCACCCGGTCCGAGAGCGAGGCCCGGGAGGGCCCGAGGTAGTAGCGCTGGGCGTGGGCGCCGACGAGCAGGCGCAGGCGGATCCGGGGCAGGGCGGCGAGGAGGGGCGGGTGCCAGCGCGGCGCGCATTCGGGTCGCGGCGGCAGGTCCCCGCCGCGGCCCCGCCCCGGATAGCAGAGCCCCGTGGGCACGATGGCGAAGCGGCTCGCGTCGTAGAACGTCTCCCGGTCGATGCCGAGCCAGGCCCGGAGCCGGTCCCCGCTCGGATCGTTCCAGGGGATGCCGGTCTCGTGCACGCGGGTGCCGGGTGCCTGGCCCACGACCAGGATCCGCGCGCGGGCGTCCACGCGGAGCACCGGCCGGGGCCCCCGGGGCAGCTCCGCGGCGCAGAGGGTGCAGGCCCGCGCCTGCGCCGCGAGTTCCTCGAGACCGTGGCGGCCGACGGCGATGACGCCGTCGTGAGGCGGCCGCGGCCGATCGTTCACCAGGGGATCTCCTCGCCGTCCCAGGCGTAGAAGCGCCCGCTCTGCTCCGGGCCGAGACCGGCGAGCACGGTGAGCAGGTTGCCCGCGGCCGTGTCCGGATCCACCACGCCCCGGTCCTCCGC
>JAZBPF010000645.1:0-16896 GCA_036351515.1 Pseudomonadales bacterium
CCCATGTCGTTCAAAGCGTGCACCTCGCTGAAGGCTCGGGATGGGTGGACCCGTGTGCCCGCGTCCACGACGGCGCCCTCGCGGTGCGCCGGGTGAGGTCGGCCTGCGTCGGCCCCGAACTGCGTCAATGGGGGCGTACGGCCGGCTTCGCAAGCCCGATCGCCCGTGGGACCGTCGAAGATACTACAGCGCCCCCGGGGCGACCACCGACGCGCTGGCGCTCCGCACGCCCCGCGACGCCCACCGGTCCCGGCGCCGATCCCCCGATCCGGCAGCACGCGAGCGCGCCGGGCGGTCACTCCGCGCGCCGGCCCTCGCAGACAGCATAGACCTCCCGGGAGCGGGAGCGGGACGCATCGGGCTTGCGAACGGTCACCTTCTCGAAGGCCCTGCGGGCCTCGGCGAGGAACTCGTCGAAGCCGGCGCCCTGGAACAGCTTCACGGCGAGGGCGCCGCCGGGGCGGAGGACCCGCACGGCAAGCTCGAGCGCGAGCTCCACGAGCGCCGACGCCCGCGCCTGGTCGGCGGCCCGCACGCCGGAGAGGTTCGGCGCCATGTCGCTGAGCACGACGTCCGCGCCGGCCTCCGGCAGCGCCGCGAGGAGCGCGCGGAGCCCCGCCTCCTCCTCGAAGTCCGCCTGCAGCACGGTGACGCCGGCGATCGGATCCATCTCCAGGCGGTCGAGGGCGATCACGGTGCCCTCGCCGCCCACGCGCTCGGCGGCCACCTGGGACCAGCCGCCGGGCGCGGCCCCGAGGTCGACGACCGTGGCGCCCCGTCGCAGGAGACGGTGCTTCTCGTCGAGTTCGAGGAGCTTGAAGGCCGCGCGGGAGCGATAGCCGGCCTGCTGGGCCCGACGCACGAAGGGGTCGGCGACGTGCTCGGCCATCCAGCCGCGGCCGCGGCGCTGCTTGCTCACGGCGCCGCGCCTCCCGCGCATGCGCACGGCGCGGCGGCGGCGTACACTCCGCGCCCCGCGCACGCGATCCCCCGGGAGATCCCCATGGCCCTCGACGCCGCCCACCGCCGGATGCTCCGCGGCATCGGCCACCACCTCGACCCGGTCGTCACCGTGGGCGACGACGGCGTGTCCGAGGGGGTGATCGCGGAGACGGAGCGGGCCCTGGCCGACCACGAGCTCATCAAGGTGCGGCTGCCGGCGGGCGCGAAGGCGCAGCGCACGGCCCTCTCGGAAGCCCTCTGCGCGGCCACCGGCGCCGAGGCCGTGCAGCACATCGGCCGCATCGCCCTGCTGTACCGGCCGGCCGAGAAGCCGGATCCCCGCAAGTCCAACGTGCTGCGCCACCAGCGCGCCTGAACCCGGTCGGGCGCACGGCGCGCCATGGTCAGAGGTGCTCGACGCGCTCGATCTCGTACTCGATCGCGCCGCCGGGAGCCTGCACGGTCACCACGTCGCCCTCGGACTTGCCGATGAGCGCACGGGCCACCGGAGAGGAGACGGAGACCTTCCCCTGCTTGATGTCGGCCTCGTCGTCCCCGACGATCCGGTAGCGCCTGCCGTCGCCGGATTCGACGTCGATGAGGTGCACGGTGGTGCCGAAGATCACCTTGCCCGTGGGCGCGATCTTCGTGACGTCGATGATCTGGGCGTCGGCGAGCTTGCTCTCGATCTCGCGGATCCGCGCCTCGACGAGGCCCTGCTCCTCCTTCGCCGCGTGGTACTCGGCGTTCTCCTTGAGGTCCCCGTGCTCGCGCGCCTCCGCGATCGCCTTGACGATGCGCGGACGATCCTCCTGCTTCAGACGCTTGAGCTCGGCCCGGAGCAGCTCCGCGCCCTCGATGGTCATCGGGGTCTTCATCGATGGACTCCCGCGTGGAGGTCCTGGAGGCGCCGCACCCGTTCGCCCTGCCCGTAGCGGATGGCCCGGCACAGGGCCTCCCCGCCCGTGAGCGTGGTGGTGTAGCAGACCTTGAACTGGAGGGCGAGGCGCCGGATCACGGCGGAATCGGCGATCGACTGGCGCCCCTCGGTCGTGTTGATGATGAAGTCGACCCTGCGGTTCTTCAACAGATCCGCGATGTCCGGACGACCCTCGGTCACCTTGTTCACCTGCTCCGCCTCGATGCCGGCGTCGGCGAGCACCTTCCGGGTTCCCCGGGTCGCCACCAGGGTGAAGCCGAGGTCGACGAGATCGCGGGCCACGTCCGCCACGAAGGGCTTGTCGGAGTCCTTCACGGAGACGAAGGCGCGGCCGCCCGAAGGCAGGGCCACGCCGGCGGCGAGCGTCGCCCGCGAGAAGGCCTCGGCGAAGCTGTCGCCCACCCCCATGACCTCGCCCGTGGACTTCATCTCCGGCCCGAGGATCGGATCGACGCCCGGGAACTTCGTGAACGGGAACACCGACTCCTTCACGCTCACGTAGTCCGGCACCACCTCCTCCGTGAAGCCCTGCTCGGCGAGCGTGCGACCCGCCATGCAGCGCGCCGCGACCTTGGCGAGGGACACGCCGATGGCCTTGGAGACGAAGGGCACGGTGCGCGAGGCCCGGGGGTTCACCTCGAGCACGTGGATCTCGCCGTTCTGGATCGCGAGCTGCACGTTCATGAGACCGACCACGCCGAGCTCCAGCGCCATGGCGCGCACCTGCTCGCGGATCTCCGCCTGGATCGCCGGGTCGAGGCGGTAGGGGGGCAGCGAGCACGCCGAGTCGCCGGAATGCACCCCGGCCTGCTCGATGTGTTCCATGATCGCGCCGATCACCACCTGCTCGCCGTCGGAGACGGCGTCGACGTCCACCTCCACGGCGAGGTCGAGGAAGTGGTCGAGGAGCACCGGCGAGTCCTCGGAGACGAGCACGGCGTTGCGCAGGTAGCGCTCGAGTTCCGACTCCTCGTAGACGATCTCCATGGCCCGTCCGCCGAGCACGTAGGACGGCCGCACGACCATCGGATAGCCGATCTCGCGGCCCGCCTCGAGCCCCTCCTCGAAGCTCTCGACCGTGCGGTTCTCGGGCTGGCGCAGGCCGAGCTTCTCGATCATCTCCTGGAAGCGGCGCCGGTCCTCGGCCCGGTCGATGGCGTCGGGGCTGGTGCCGATGATGGGCACGCCGGCGGCGGCGAGGGCGTCGGCGATCTTCAGGGGCGTCTGGCCCCCGAACTGCACGATGACCCCCTCCGGGCGCTCCACCGCGACGATGGCGAGCACGTCCTCGAGCGTGACCGGCTCGAAGTAGAGGCGGTCGGAGGGGTCGTAGTCCGTGGAGACGGTCTCGGGGTTGCAGTTGACCATGATGGTCTCGTAGCCGTCCTCGCGCATGGCGAGGGCGGCGTGGACGCAGCAGTAGTCGAACTCGATCCCCTGGCCGATGCGGTTCGGACCGCCGCCGAGGACCATGATCTTGCGCCGGTCCGAGGGCGCCGCCTCGCACTCCTCCTCGTAGGTCGAGTAGAGGTACGCGGTCGCCGTCGGGAACTCCGCCGCGCAGGTGTCCACGCGCCGGTACACGGGGCGCACGCCGAGGGCCGTGCGGCGGCTGCGCACCGCCGCCTCGCTGCAGCCGAGGATCGCCGCGAGGCGCGCATCGGAGAAGCCCTTGCGCTTGAGGCGGCGGAAGGCGTCGGCGCCGAGGGCCTCGAGGGCCACCCCGTCGAGACGCTGCTCCTCGCGCACGAGGTCCTCGATCTCCGCCAGGAACCAGGGATCCACGTGCGAGTGCTCGAACACCTCGTCGACGGAGAGGCCCGCCCGGAAGGCGTCGGCGAGGAACCAGATGCGCTCCGCGCCCGGCGTCGTGAGCTCGCCCACCATGCGCCGCAGGTCGTCGGCGCTGCCGAGGCGGATCTTCGGATCGAGGCCCGTGGCGCCCACCTCGAGGCCGCGCAGGGCCTTCTGCAGCGATTCCTGGAAGGTCCGGCCGATGGCCATGACCTCGCCCACGGACTTCATCTGCGTCGTGAGCCGCGCGTCCGCCTGCGGGAACTTCTCGAAGGTGAAGCGGGGGATCTTCGTGACCACGTAGTCGATCGCGGGCTCGAAGGAGGCCGGCGTCGTGCCCGTGATGTCGTTCAGGAGCTCGTCGAGCGTGTAGCCCACGGCCAGCTTCGCGGCGACCTTGGCGATGGGGAAGCCCGTGGCCTTCGAGGCCAGCGCCGAGGACCGGGACACGCGGGGGTTCATCTCGATGACGACCATGCGCCCCGTCGCCGGGTCGATGCCGAACTGCACGTTCGAGCCGCCGGTCTCCACGCCGATCTCGCGCAGCACCGCGATCGCCGCGTTGCGCAGGATCTGGTACTCCTTGTCCGTCAGCGTCTGCGACGGCGCGACGGTGATCGAGTCCCCCGTGTGCACGCCCATGGCGTCGAAGTTCTCGATCGTGCACACGATGATGCAGTTGTCGTTGCGGTCCCGGACGACCTCGAGCTCGTACTCCTTCCAGCCGATGAGCGACTCGTCGATGAGCAGTTCCTTCGTCGGCGAGAGATCGAGGCCGCGCCGGCAGATCTCCTCGAACTCCTCGGCGTTGTAGGCGATGCCCCCGCCCGAGCCTCCGAGCGTGAAGGAGGGCCGGATGATGCAGGGGAAGCCGATGGCCGCCTGCACCTGCAGGGCCTCCTCCATGGAGTGCGCGAAGCCCGAGCGCGGCGTCTCGAGCCCGATGCGCTTCATGGCCGTGTCGAAGAGCTCGCGGTCCTCGGCCTTGTCGATGGCCTCGCGGCTGGCGCCGATGAGCTCCACGCCGAAGCGCTCGAGGACGCCCTCCCGGGCGAGGTCGAGGGCGCAGTTCAGGGCGGTCTGTCCGCCCATGGTCGGCAGCAGCGCGTCCGGGCGCTCGCGCTCGATGACCTTCGCCACCGTGCCCCACTCCACGGGCTCGATGTAGGTCGCGTCCGCCATGGCCGGGTCGGTCATGATCGTCGCCGGATTCGAGTTCACGAGCACGACCCGGTAGCCCTCCTCGCGCAGGGCCTTGCAGGCCTGCGCGCCGGAGTAGTCGAACTCGCAGGCCTGCCCGATGACGATCGGACCGGCGCCGAGGACCAGGATGCTGTGGATGTCGCTGCGTTTCGGCATGTTCCCGCTCTTCTCGCTCGTGGGCCCGCGGACCCGGGGCGGTGCTCGTCAGTTGCCGCGATGCCGGGCCATGAGCTCGACGAAGGCGTCGAAGAGCGCCTCCGCGTCCTGCGGCCCGGGGCTCGCCTCCGGATGGCCCTGGAACCCGAAGGCGGGCTTCTCGCGATGGCGCAGGCCCTGCAGGGAGCCGTCGAAGAGGGAGACGTGGGTCGCCTCCAGCGTCGGCGGCAGGCTCTCGGCGTCCACGGCGAAGCCGTGGTTCTGGCTCGTGATCATCACCCGCCCGGTCGCGAGCTCCTGCACCGGATGGTTCGCACCGTGGTGGCCGTGGCCCATCTTCAGGGTGCGCGCGCCGCAGGCGAGGCCGAGGAGCTGGTGCCCCAGGCAGATGCCGAACTGGGGCACGCCCGCCTCGAGGAAGGTGCGGATCGCGTCGATGGCGTAGGTGCAGGGCTCGGGGTCGCCGGGGCCGTTCGAGAGGAACACGCCGTCGGGCGCGAGCTCGAGGACCTGCTGCGCCGGCGTCTCGGCGGGCACCACGGTGACGGCGCAGCCGCGGTCCGCGAGCAGGCGGAGGATGTTGCGCTTCACGCCGAAGTCGTAGGCGACGACGCGGTAGCTCGCGTCCGTGGCCGGCCGGGGCACGTAGCCCTCGCCGAGCCGCCAGGCACCGGTCTCCCACGGGTAGCGCTCGGCGGTGGTGACCGCCCGGGCCAGGTCCATGCCCTTCAGGCCCGGGAAGGAGCGGGCCCGCGCCACGGCCTCCTCGTCGGAGACGCGGGCGGCGTCCCCGGTCAGGATGGCGCCGGCGAGCGCCCCCTTCGCGCGGATCAGCCGCGTGAGCCGCCGCGTGTCCACGTCGGCGATGGCGACGACGCCCTCGCGCTCGAGGAACTGCGGCAGCGAGAGGGTCGCGCGGAAGTTCGAGACGCGATGGGGCAGGCTCCGGATCACGAGGCCCGCGGCCCAGACCCGGTCCGACTCCATGTCCTCTTCGTTGCAGCCCGTGTTGCCGATGTGCGGGTAGGTCAGGGTCACGATCTGCCGGGCGTAGGAGGGGTCCGTGAGGATCTCCTGGTAGCCCGTCATCGCCGTGTTGAAGACCACCTCGCCGACGGTCTCGCCGTCGCGGCCGATGGAGGTGCCGCGGAAGATGGATCCGTCCTCGAGCGCGAGGATCGCTGGCCCGGCCAATGCTTTCTCCCCCAGCTGCGGCTCGTGGTGCCGACCCGCGCGCAGGCGAAGACGCCCCCCGGTGCGAAGTCCCCGGAAGTCGCGTCCTGCGGTGTCTCACGCGAGTCGAACGGGTCGTGGAGCCCCGGGTGACGGATCGAAAAAGAGCGGGGGGAATCGCTTCCGCCCCGCTCTCGCAGCCGATCGGTCACGGCCGCGCCGCCTCCGGTGCCTGACCGGAAATGATACGCGGGGCCGCGGCGGGGTGTCCACGGAAGCGGAGCCGTCGGGTCAGCCGGCACCGAGGCCGAGCACGTCCTCCATGCCGTGCAGCCCCGGCGCCCGCCCGGCGACCCAGGCCGCCGCGCGCACGGCGCCACGGGCGAAGGTGTCGCGGCTCGAGGCCCGGTGGGTGATCTCCAGGCGTTCGCCCTCGGCGGCGAAGAGCACCGTGTGCTCGCCGACGACGTCGCCGCCGCGGATCGTCGAGAAGCCGATGGTCGCCCGGTCCCGCGGCCCCTCCGCCCCCTGGCGGCCGTAGACGGCGACCTCGGACAGGTCCCGGCCGAGGGCGTCGGCGACCACCTCGCCCAGGCGCAGCGCCGTACCCGAGGGGGCGTCGATCTTGTGCCGGTGATGCGCCTCGACGATCTCGACGTCGGCCTCGTCACCGAGCACGCGCGCCGCCGCGGCGACCAGCTCGAGGGCGAGGTTCACGCCGACGCTGTAGTTGGGCGCGTGGACGACCGGCACGTGCGTGGCCGCCTCGCGGATGCGCGCCCGCTCGGCCTCCGTGAAGCCCGTGGCGCCCAGGACCACCGGCCGGCCGGCCCGGACGCAGAGGTCGAGGTGCTCGAGGGTCGCCGCCACCGTGGAGAAGTCGATCACGACGTCGACGGCCTCGAGCACGGCGGCGAGGGAGTCGGTGACCGGCACCCCCAGGGCGGACAGACCGGCGAGGGTCCCCGCGTCGGCCCCCACGGCGGAGGAGCCCGGTCGCGCCACGGCGCCCGCGAGGGACAGGCCGTCCCGCTCCTGCACGGCGCGGATCAGCACCCGGCCCATGCGGCCGGCAGCGCCGACCACGGCGATGCGCACTCCCTGGTCCATCAGCGGCTCTCCGGCCTCGGCGGGCCCGCGAGTATACGGGGCGCGGCAGGGCTCCAGGCCGCCGCCAGCGTCCCGAGCACCCGCCGGATCGGCGCCGCGGAGCGCTGCACGCGGGCGAGCAGGAGCGCGCCCTCGACGGCCGCCACCACGGTCTCCGCCCGCTCCGCGGCGACGGGCTCCGGGTGCCCGTCCGCGCGGAAGCGCTCGGCGATGCGCGCGTGCCAGGAGGCCAGCGCGCTCCGGCCCGCGGCCGCGAGGGCCGGCTCGTCCGGGGCCGTCTCGAGGAGCGTGGTGGCGATGGGGCAGCCTGCACGCCACCCCGAGGCCTCCAGCCAGCCCGCCAGGCGCTCCCCGTAGGCCTCGAGGAAGGCCGGCGCGTCGGGAGCTTCCCGCGCGAGATCGCGGAGCACGCGCTCCACGCTCTCCCCCGCCGCGGCGACGGCAGCCGCGCCGAGCTCCGCCTTGCCGCCGGGGAAGTGGTGGTAGAGGGAGCCGCGCGGCGCCCCGCTCTCGGCGAGCACCTCGGCGAGCCCCGTGGCGGCGTAGCCCCGCTCCCGGAACAGGCGCACGGCGGCGCGGACGAGGGCGGTGCGGTGACGGCTGCGGCGCGGCACGGGTCCTCCCGGCGGATCGCGCCATCCTAAACCGATCGGTCTACATAGTCACGACGCGCCCGAGCCGAGCAGAGGGATGTGGCGGGTGCTTCAGGAGGTCAGATCGTCGAAGAAGTTCTTCACGCCCTCGAACCAGCTCTTCTCCTTCGGGGCGTGCGCGCCGCCCTTCAGGGAGGCCCGGAACTCCTCGAGGAGCGCCTTCTGCTTCGAGGTGAGGTCCACCGGCGTCTCGACCACGACCCGGCAGAGCAGGTCGCCCACCTCGCCGCCGCGCACGGGCCGCACGCCCTTGCCCCGGAGGCGGAACAGACGCCCGCTCTGGGTCTCGGCGGGAATCTTCAGCTTCACGCGGCCCTCGAGGGTCGGGATCTCGAGTTCACCGCCGAGGGCGGCGTCCGGGAAGCTGATCGGCACCTCGCAGTACAGGTGCCGGCCCTCGCGGCTGAAGAGCGGGTGCTCGCGCACGGCGATCTGGACGTAGAGATCCCCCGGAGGCCCGCCGCTGGGGCCGGCCTCGCCCTCGCCGGCGAGGCGGATCCGGTCGCCCGTGTCGACGCCCGGCGGCACCTTCACGGAGAGCGTGCGGGTCTCCTCCTTCACGCCACGGCCGCCGCAGCCGCGGCAGGGGTCGGAGATCATCTTGCCGGTGCCGCGGCAGCGGGGGCAGGTCTGCTGGAGCGTGAAGAAGCCCTGGGAGACGCGGATCTGCCCCATGCCGCCGCAGTCCGGGCAGGTCACGGGCGAGGAGCCCGGCGCCGCGCCGGAGCCGTCGCAGTCGCCGCAGGTGACGAGCGTCGGCACGCGGATGGAGACGGAGTCGCCGCGCACCGCCTGCTCGAGATCGAGTTCGAGCGTGTACTGGAGATCCGCCCCACGGTGTACCCGCGGACCGCCACCGGCCCGGCCGCCGCCGAAGATGTCCCCGAAGACGTCCGCGAAGACGTCGGAGAAGCTCGTGGCACCGCCGAAGCCGGCGCCACCCATGCCCGCGGCGCCGTCGACGCCCGCATGGCCGAAGCGGTCGTAGGCCCCGCGACGCTCGGGATCCGCGAGCACCTCGTAGGCCTCGCTGACCTCCTTGAACTTCTCCTCCGCGCTCGCGTCCCCGGGATTGCGATCCGGGTGGAACTTCATGGCGAGACGTCGGTAGGCCTTCTTCAGATCGGCCTCGGAGGCGTCCCGCGCGACGCCGAGCACTTCGTAGTAGTCCCGCTTGGCCATGGGTGCAGCTCTTCAGGCGGTGGAGCGGACGGCGGAGCCGGTCGCGCGCCGGATTCCGGAAACACGATCGCCGGTACGGGTCGCCCCGCACCGGCGATCGGACGGTCGACGGAGCTTACTTCTTCTCGTCGTCGTCCTTCACTTCCTCGAACTCGGCGTCCACCGTGTCGTCCTCCGTCGAGGCGCCCGACTCGGCACCACCGGCGGCACCCTCCGCCTCGCCGGCCGCTCCCGCATCGGCGTACATGCGCTGGGCCATGCCCGAAGCCGCTTCCGAGAGGGCGTTCATCTTCGCCTCGATCTCCGCGGCGTCGTCGCCCTTCATGGCCTCCTCGAGGGCCGTGATCGCCGCCTCGATCTGCTCCTTCTCGCCGGCCTGGACCTTGTCACCGGCCTCCGAGAGGGTCTTGCGCGTGGCGTGCACGAGGCCGTCCGCCTGGTTCCGGAGATTGACCATCTCCTCGAACTTCCGGTCCTCCTCCGCGTGCGACTCGGCGTCCTGCACCATCGCGTCGATCTCCTCCTCGGACAGGCCGGAGGAGGCCTTGATCACGATCGACTGCGCCTTGCCGGTGGCCTTGTCCTTGGCGGAGACGTTGAGGATGCCGTTCGCGTCGATGTCGAAGGCGACCTCGATCTGCGGCACGCCCCGGGGCGCCGGCGGGATGTCCGCCAGGTCGAAGCGGCCGAGGGACTTGTTCTGGGCCGCCTGCTTCCGCTCGCCCTGGAGCACGTGGATCGTCACCGCGGTCTGGTTGTCGTCCGCCGTGGAGAAGGTCTGCGTCTTCTTGGTCGGGATCGTCGTGTTCTTCTCGATCAGCGCGCTCATGACGCCGCCCAGGGTCTCGATGCCGAGGGACAGGGGCGTGACGTCGAGCAGGAGCACGTCCTTCACGTCGCCGGAGAGCACCGCCGCCTGGATCGCCGCGCCGAGGGCCACGGCCTCGTCCGGATTCACGTCCTTGCGCGGCTCCTTGCCGAAGAACTCCTTCACCTTCTGCTGCACGAGCGGCATGCGCGTCTGGCCGCCGACGAGGATCACGTCGTCGACGTCGCCCACGGCCACGCCGGCGTCCTGCAGCGCCGTGCGGCAGGGACCGATGGTGCGGTCCACGAGCTGCTCCACGAGGGACTCGAGCTTGGCGCGGGTGATCTTCGTCACCAGGTGTTTCGGCCCGGACTTGTCCGCCGTGATGTAGGGGAGATTCACCTCGGTCTGCTGGCTCGAGGACAGCTCGATCTTCGCCTTCTCGGCGGCCTCCTTCAGGCGCTGCTTGGCGAGCGCGTCGCCGCGCAGATCGATGCCCTGCTCCTTCTGGAACTGCTCGGCCAGGTAGTCGATGAGGATGAGGTCGAAGTCCTCGCCGCCGAGGAAGGTGTCGCCGTTCGTCGACAGCACCTCGAACTGGTGCTCGCCGTCCACCTCGGCGATCTCGATGATCGAGATGTCGAAGGTGCCGCCACCGAGGTCGTAGACGGCGATCTTCGTGTCGCCGCGCTTCTTGTCCATGCCGTAGGCCAGCGCCGCGGCCGTGGGCTCGTTGATGATCCGCTTCACCTCGAGCCCCGCGATCCGGCCGGCGTCCTTCGTGGCCTGCCGCTGGGAGTCGTCGAAGTAGGCCGGCACCGTGATCACGGCTTCCGTGACCGGCTCGCCGAGGTAGTCCTCGGCGGTCTTCTTCATCTTCTTCAGCACCTCGGCGGAGACCTGGGGCGGGGCCATCTTCTTGCCCTTGGCCTCCACCCAGGCGTCGCCGTTGTCCGCCTTGACGATGCTGTAGGGCACCATCTTGATGTCCTTCTGGACCACGGAGTCCTCGAAGCGACGGCCGATGAGGCGCTTCACGGCGAACAGCGTGTTCGTCGGGTTGGTCACCGCCTGGCGCTTGGCGGACTGGCCGACGAGGATCTCGCCGTCCTCCGTGTAGGCGACGATCGACGGCGTCGTGCGGTCGCCCTCGGCGTTCTCGATGACCTTGGGATTCTTGCCCTCGAGGACGGCCACGCAGGAGTTCGTGGTCCCGAGGTCGATGCCGATGATCTTGCCCATTGTGCTCGTCTCCGAAGTCGGTGCGTTCGCGTCCGGCCGCCCGATGCCCGTGAGGCCGCCGGCTTCCCGCGTCGTTCGCTATATCAGGTGCGCCCCCGGGCCTTTCAAGGCCCGGCGCTCAGCTCCCCGAGCCGCGCGCCACCACCACCATGGCCGCGCGCAGCAGCCGCCCGTTGAGCACCCAGCCCTTCTGCAGCACGTCGACGACCGAATTGGGCTCCGCGTCGGGCGCCTCGATCATGGTCATGGCCTCGTGCCGCTCCGGATCGAAGGGCTCGCCCACGGGGTCCACCTGCTCGATGCCCGCCTTGGCGAGCGTGTCGAGGAACAGCCGGTGCGTGAGCTGGATGCCCTCGCGGACCGCGGCGAAGCGCTCGTCGCCGTCGTCGGCGTCCGCCGCCTCGACGGACTTCTCGACGCTGTCGACCACCGGCAGGAGCTGCGCGGCGAACTTCTCGAGGGCGAAGCGGTGGGCGTTCTCCACGTCCCGGGCCGCCCGGCGCCGGGTGTTCTCGGCCTCCGCCTGGGCGCGGAGGGCGAGATCCCGGTAGCGGTCGGCCTCGGCGCGCGCCGCCTCCAGGGCGGCGTCCTCGGCCTCGGCGGCCTCCTCGCCGGGGTCCTGGGGTCCCGGGCGGGTCCCGTCGCCGGGGGCCACGTCGCCGGCCTCGGCGACCTCCTCGTAGCGGCGCGCGGCCGCTTCGGCCTCCGGCACGGTGCCTTCCGCGTCGCCTCCGTGGCGCTGCGGTTCGTCGCTCATGAATGCTCTCCCGTACAAGCCTGGGCGGGGGCACGGCGCCACCCCGCGCGCCGTACCGTCGACTCGCTGGGCAGATGGGGTTCGCGCCGGAACCTTTCAAGACCGTCCGGGACCGATCGCCTCGCGGCACCGTCCCGGGGGCGCGGTCAGTGCAGATGCCGCATGGCGGCGCTGAGGAGCCGCGCGGTGGCGTCGACCACGGGAATCACCCGCTGGTAGGCCATGCGCGTGGGACCGATGACGCCGAGGACGCCCGCCGGCCGCCCGTCCACCTCGTAGGGCGCCGTGACCACCGAGTAGTCCATGAAGGGCCGGTAGCCGGACTCGTCGCCGATGAAGAGGTGGATGCCCTCGGCCTCGAGGCACCGGTCGAGCAGGTGCAGCACGTCCCGCTTGCGCCCGAAGGCCTCGAACAGGCCCCGGACCATGTCCATGTCCTCGCCGGAGACGAAGTTCAGGAGGTTCCCCTCGCCGGCCACGACGTATTCCGGCTCGCGCTCCGCGTCCTCCCGGAAAACGTTCGCCGCCACCTCGAGCATCTCCTGCATGAGGGCGTTCATGCGCGCCTTGTCGTCGGCCATGTCGGCGAGGAGCCGGTCGCGGATCCGGTGCACGGACTCGCCGCCGAAGTGCTCGTTGACGAAGTTCGCCGCCTGCTGGAGCTCCGCCTGCTCGTACTGGCGCTCCGTGCGGATGATGCGGTTCTCCACCTCCTTCTCGTTCACCACCAGGATCACGAGGATCCGGTTGCCGGCCAGGGGCAGGAACTCCACCTGCCGCAGGGTCACGATCTCGCGCCGCGGCAGCGTCACCACGCCGGCCATGCGGGTGATGCCCGAGAGCAGGTTCGAGGCCGTGGCCACGAGCTCCCGGGAGGTCCGCTCCGGATTGCCGAGCTCCCCCTGGAGCAGATCGAGGGATTCGGGCTCGAGCGGCTGGACGCGGATGAGCGAGTCCACGAAGAAGCGGATGCCCTGCACCGTCGGCACCTTGCCGGCGGAGGTGTGCGGGGACGTCACGAGCCCGAGCGACTCGAGGTCCGCCATGACGTTGCGGACCGTCGCCGAGGAGATGTCCAGGCGCGACTCCACCGCCAGCTGCCGGGAGGACACGGGGGCGCCGCTCTCGATGTAGCGCTCCACCAGCAGCTTCAGCAGCACGTTCGCCCGCTCGTTGAGCTGTTCCTCGAGTCCCGTCATCTCGCTGCGATCGCGACCTTCCGTCCGTCTCGTGGGGGGAAGACACCGGCCAGGGTCCGTGGCGATGCCCGGGTCTGCGGTGCCCGCCGGATCGGCGGCACCAGGGAGACCCTGTCCGTCACTGAATATAGGCATCGGCGGGCACTTGCAATGGCGCCGCCGCTTGCCGCCGTTCGCGGGCGCACGCCAGAATCCCGCCACGCCGCGGCCTCGCGCCGCCCTCCCCCGATCCGGATCCGCGCCATGCTGTGCCGTCTGGACATCCGCGACTTCGCCATCGTCGACGCCCTCTCCGTGGAGTTCGCCGCGGGCTTCTCCACCATCACCGGCGAGACCGGAGCCGGCAAGTCGATCCTCCTCGACGCCCTGGGCCTGGTACTCGGCGACCGCGCCGCGGCGGATCTCGTGCGCCCCGGCGCCCCGGGCGCGGACGTGACCGCCGAGTTCGACCTCGCGGGCATCGAGGAGGCCGCGAGCTGGCTCGCGGAACACGAGCTGGCGGATCCGGACGCCCCGGAGCGCGTACTCCTGCGCCGCACCGTGTCGGCCGAGGGCCGCTCGCGGGCCTTCGTGAACGGCCGTCCGGTGACGCTCCAGGAGGTGCGCGCCCTCGCGGACCACCTCATCGACGTGCACTCGCAGCACGCGCACCAGTCGCTCCTGCGCCGCGACGTCCAGCGGCGTCTGCTGGACGAGTACGGCGGCCACGGCGCGCTCGCGGACGCCGTCGCTCGCGCCCACGGCGCCTGGCAGCGCGCCGCGGCCGCGCACGCGCGGCTCCGCGACGAGGCCGACGAGCGCGCCGACCGGCGCCAGCTCCTCGGCTACCAGGTACAGGAGCTCGACGAGCTCGCGCCCCGGGACGGAGAGTTCGCGGAGCTCGAGACCGAGCAGCGCCGCCTGGCCGGCGCCGAGGCCACGATCCGCACCGTGGCGCAGGCCCGCGCCGCCCTCGAGGAGGACGACGAGGCCCTCGTGGACCGCACCGCGCGCCTGCTCGCGGCCCTCGAGCAGGTGGACGACCGCCATCCCTCCCTCGACGCCGCCCGGGAGATGCTGGCCACCGCCCGCGTGAACCTCGAGGAGGCGGCGGACGAGCTCCGCCGCTACGGGGACGTGCTCGAGCCCGATCCGGAGCGGCTCCAGCTCGTGGACGACCGGCTCTCCGCCCTGCACGAGCTCGCCCGCAAGCACCGGGTCGATCCGGAGACCCTCGCCGAGCTCCACGACCGGCTCGCGACGGAGCTCGAGGAACTCCAGGGCGGCGACGCCCGCCTCGCGGAGCTCGAGCGGGAAGCCGCCGCGGCACGCGAAGCACTCCTGGCGGACGCCCGACGCCTGTCCGACGCCCGCCGGAAGGCGGCGGGACGGCTCGAGAAGGCCGTCTCCGGCCAGCTCGCCGAGCTCGGCATGAAGGGCGCGCGCTTCACCGTCGCGCTCGAGGCGGTGGATCCCGACAGCTGCGGGCCCGGCGGTCTCGAGCAGATCGAGTTCCGCGTGAGCGCGAACCGGGGCGTCGATCCGGGCCCCCTCGCCCGCATCGCCTCCGGCGGTGAACTCTCCCGCATCAGCCTCGCGATCCAGGTGATCACCGCGGAGACGAGCCGGATTCCTTCGCTCGTGCTCGACGAGGCGGACGTGGGCATCGGCGGCGGCACCGCCGAGGTGGTGGGGCGCATGCTCCGGCGCCTCGGGGAGCACACGCAGGTGCTGGCCGTGACCCACCTGCCGCAGGTGGCCGCGCTCGGCCACCGGCACCTGGTCGTGGAGAAGCAGCCCGGGAAGGGGAAGACCCCGACCCGCACCCGCATCGTCGCCCTGGACGAGGATGCCCGCGTCGGCGAGCTCGCGCGCATGCTCGGGGGCCTCGAGATCACCGAACGCACCCGGGCCCACGCCGGGGAGATGCTCGCCCGGGCCACGGAAGGCGCGTGACCGTCCCGGCGCGGGGCCGCTATCATCGCGCCCCTTCGCCACCGAGCCCGCGAGCGCCCATGGCCCGCACCATCGCCCTGCTCCTGACCGCGGCCCTCCTGGCCGGCTGCGGCGGCCTCGGGAACCTGCGCTTCCCGGGCGTCTACCGCGTCACGATCCAGCAGGGCAACGTGCTCACGCAGGACATGGTGGACCGCCTGAAGCCGGGCATGAGCCGGCGCCAGGTGCGCTTCGTGCTCGGCGAGCCGATCCTCGAGAACGCCTTCCGCGCCGACCGCTGGGACTACGTCTACACCGTGCAGGTGGGCGGCAACCCCCGCCAGCAGCAGCGGCTCACGCTCTGGTTCGAGGAGGACGCGCTCGTGTCCTTCGAGGGCGACTTCGCGCCGAGCCCCGTGCTCGAGTCCGATGCGGAAACCCCCGAGGAAGGCGCGGAGGACGAAGCCGAACCACGGCCGATCCTGCCCGGCATCAACCAGCAGACGGGGGCCTGAGCGGCCGACGTCGCCCACGGTCGAAGCGGGCTTCCGACGCGGGGTAGCGACACGCATCGTGGGAGCAGGCTTCAGCCGCGACGAACCAGGCCGGACCGACGCAGTCGCCGCTGAAGCCGGCTCTCACAGTGGGGACGTCGATACGCTCGTTGTGGGAGCAGGCGTCAGCCGCGACGAACCACGCCCGACCGAAGCAGTCGCCGCGGAAGCCGGCTCCCACAGTGGGGACGTCGATACCCTCGTTGTGGGAGCAGGCTTCAGCCGCGACGAACCACGCCCGGCCGAAACAGTCGCCGCTGAAGCCGGCTCCCACAGTGGGGGCGCCGATACGCTCGTTGTGGGAGCAGGCTTCAGCCGCGACGAATCAGGCCGGACGGACGCAGTCGCCGCTGAAGCCGGCTCCCACAGTGACGGCGTCGATACGCTCGTTGTGGGAGCAGGCTTCAGCCGCGACGAGCCACGCCGGGTCGGAGCCATCGCCACTGCCACCGGCTCGCACCAGGAGGCGCCGACCCGCGCGTAGCGAGAACGCGCCGAGGCGCTCCTACCGCACCCGCCCCGCCTCCCGCTGCGCCTTCGCCCGCTCCGCCCGCTTCGCCTTCGGATCGGCGACGAGCGGCCGGTAGATCTCCACCCGATCCCCGGCCCGGAGCACCTGCTCCCGATCCTTCACGACCGTGCCGAAGATGCCCACCGGCGCCCGCTCGAGATCGATCTCCGGAAAGAGCTCGGCGATGCCCGAGCGCTCGAGCGCCTCGGCGAGCGTCGTCCCCTGCGGCACCTCGAGGGCGACGATGCGCTGCACGTCCGGCCGCGCGTAGGCGACCTCGACCGGAATCGTCTCCGATGCCGCCACCTCAGGGCTCTCCGTAGAGGTTCCGCGCCCGCGCACAGAACGCGTCCACCAGCGTGTCCGCGGAGCGATTGAACACCGGCCCCAGCGCCGTGCGGACGATGCGCCCCGCGTACTCGAAATCGAGGTCGAGCTGCACCTTGCACGCATCCTCGGCGAGCGGTGTGAACCGCCACTCGCCCCGAAAGTGCTCGAAGGGTCCCTCCACCAGCTCGAGGGACATGCGCTCCGGCGGCGCGAGCGCATTGCGCGTGGTGAAACGATGGCCGATGCCGCCGCGCCGGATCTCCAGCTCCGCGACCAGGAAGTCCGCCTCCCGCTCGCGCAGCCGGGCTCCGGCGCACCAGGGCAGGAACTCGGGATAGCGCTCCACGTCGTTGACGAGGGCGAACATGCGCTCGGCCCCGTAGGGCACGAGCGCGCTGCGGGCGATCCGGGGCACGCCTCAGACGACC
>JAZBPF010000646.1:0-2706 GCA_036351515.1 Pseudomonadales bacterium
CGCCGGCTCACGCCCGCCCAGCTCCGGGCGCGCATCGCCGCGCCGCGCCGAAGCGTGCCGGCGACGGTCATGCCCGAGTACTGCACCACCGGCGATCGCTACCGGGTGGACCCGGCGCTCGCCGGGCAGCCGATCCTGAGCGCGGCCGAGATCGAGGACCTGGTGGCCTGGCTCGCGACCCTGCAGGGCGAGACGACCCCGTGAGCCGCGGGCCGAGTCGCCGCCGCGTGCTCGCCGGCGCCGTCGTGGCGGTCGCGGCGCTGCCGCTGGCGCGGGTCGCGGGAGCCGCGGGCATCCCGCGGAAGGGAGACCTCGAGCCGGTCTTCGACGAGCTCTTCGGGGACCGTCGCCCCGAGGAGGGCGGCGTCGAGCTGGAGGTCTCGCAGGTCGTGGAGAACGGCAACTCCGTGGCCGTCACCGTGCGCGCGACGGGGGACGGGCCGCCCCCGCGGCATCTCTACCTGTTCATGCCGCGGAATCCGGAGCCCTGGGGGGCGCGCTTCACGATCGAACCGCCGGCCCTGCCGGAGATCGCCACGCGCGTGCGCCTCTCGGCGACCCAGAACCTGACCGCCGTCGCCGAATGGCCCGACGGGACCCTGCGCGGCACGGCGGTCTCCGTGCTGGTGACGCTCGGGGCCTGCATCGACGAGAACTACGCGGACTGGATCCGATGAGCGAACTCTCCGCCCGCGTCCGCATTCCCGAGCGCGCCCGCCGGGGCGAGGTCGTGGAGATCCGCACGCTCGCGAGCCACCCCATGGAGACGGGCTTCCGCCTCGACACCGACGGCCACCGCGTGCCGCGGAACCTGATCGACCGGGTGACCTGTCGCTACGCGGGACGCACCGTGTTCGACGCGACGCTGCGCCCCGCCATCGCCGCCAACCCCTACCTCTCGTTCCGCTTCGTCGCCGACGTCTCCGGCGAGGTGGAGCTCACCTGGCACGAGGACACGGGGGCGACCCTGACCGAGCGCGGCCACCTCGAGGTCGAGGACCCGTGACCCCCGCCCGTGGGAAGCCCGCGCAGCGGGCGATCTCGCGGGACGGCGGCGTCGCCGCCATCGCGCACTGCGTGCGCTTCCCACGAGGAGCGCGTCCCCAGCCGTGGGAAGCCCGCGCCGGCGGGCGATTGCGCAGGGCGCTGCGCCTCGCCGCGACGATCGCGCACGGAGTGCGCTTCCCACGGAGGCCGCCCCTACCCACTGTGGGAAGCCCGCGCCAGCGAGCGCTTTCGCAGGGCGCTGCGTCCCGCCGCGACGATCGCGCACTGCGTGCGCTTCCCACGGACGCAGCACCTCCCCGCCGTGGGAAGCCCGCGCAGCGGGCGATTTCGCAGGACGCCCGGCCTCACCGGGGCGATCGCGCACTGCGTGCGCTCCTCACGGACGCTGCACCTCCCCGCCGTGGGAAGCCCGCGCAGCGGGCGATTTCGCAGGAGGCGGGCCGAAGCTTCGGGCTTCGCGCACTGCGTGCGCTTCCCACGGGGCTCGTGCTGCTGGCCGCGCTCGCGGGATGCACCGCCGCGCCGGAGGACGGAACGACGCCGGAGCCCGCCGGTCGTTCCGGCTACGCCTATCTGGGGGAGGAGCTGCGCGCGCTGCAGGACGACGACTTCGGCAATCCGGGCATGCTCTGGGTCGACCGGGGCGCCGCGCTCTGGGAGACGGCGCCCGCCGACGGCGGGCCCGCCTGCGCCGGCTGCCACGGGCCGCCGGCGTCCCTCGGCGCCGTCGCCGCCCGCCTTCCCCGGTGGGATGCGGCGCGCGGCGGCCTCGAGAACCTCGAGCTGCAGATCAACGAGTGCCGGAGCGAGCGCCAGGGGGAGGCTCCCTGGCCCTGGGAGAGCGACGCGCTGCTCGCCATGACGGCGCTGGTGGCGCACCAGGCGCGGGGCGAACCGATCGCCGTGACCGTGGACGGTGCGGCCCGGGCCGCCTTCGAGCGGGGCCGGCAGGCCTTCGAGCGGCGCCGGGGGCAGCTCGACCTGTCCTGCGCGGACTGCCACGAGCGCTACGCCGGCGCGAGGCTCCGGGGCGACGTGGTGAGCGAGGGCATGGTGAACGGCTTCCCCATCTACCGGCTCACCTGGCAGACGCTCGGCTCCCGCCACCGCATGTTCCGCTGGTGCAACGAGGCGGTGCGCGCAGAGCCCTGGCCCTTCGGCGCGGAGCCCTACCTGGAGCTCGAGCTCTACCTCGCCTGGCGGGCCCGCGGCCTGCCGGTGGAGACGCCCGCCGTTCGCCGCTGAGCAGACTCGCCCGCTGTCGCGGGCTTCCCACGGCGGAGTGGCACGGCGCCCGTGGGAAGCGCACGCAGTGCGCGATCGTCGCGGCGAGGCACAGCGCCCTGCGAAATCGCCCGCTTGCGCGGGCTTCCCACCGCGGGGGGCACGATGCCCGTGGGAAGCGCACGCAGTGCGCGATCGTGGCGGCGAGGCGCAGCGCACTGCGAAATTGCCCGCTTGCGCGGGCTTCCCACGGCGGAGTGGCACGGCGCCCGTGGGAAGCGCACGGAGTGCGCGAGTCAGTCGACGAGGCGGTGACGGATCCGCTTGTAGGCGCGGCCGAGCTCCTCGCCGAGGAGGTCGAGGGCGCCGAGCACGTCCCGCGAGGCGGCGGCCGCCTCCTTGCGCACGTTCTCGGCCCGGTCCTCGAAGTGCTCCCACTTCTCCTCGAGCTCGTCCCACTCCTCCTTCAGCTCC
>JAZBPF010000647.1:0-3079 GCA_036351515.1 Pseudomonadales bacterium
CGACCCTCGCCGTGCTCGCCGTCCTCGCCGCCATGGCGGTCGTGGGGACCGGCGCGCTGCTGGCGACTCCTGCCGGCGCGCGCACGGCCGCGCTCCTCGGGCACTCGTTCCTCATCTGCCCGATCAACGTGTTCGTGCTTTCGCTGCCGGCCCTCGCCGCGATCCTCTGGGCCCTGCGCGGCCTCGCGCCGACCCAGCTCCGGGCGGCGGGGCTCGGGGCCGGGCTGCTCGCCGGTGCCCTAGGCGCCTTCGGCTACGCCTTCACCTGCACGGAACTCTCCCCGGCCTTCGTGGCCGTCTGGTACACGCTCGGGATCGCGGGGACGGCCGCGCTCGGCGCGGCGCTCGGTCCGCGGCTGCTGCGCTGGTAGGGGCGCCCGACCGGCGATCGAGCCGATCGAGGGTGCCCCGCGCGTGCCTCACGGGCGCCTCAGGTGGTCGTACAGCGCGCGGCGCTCGGCGGTGGTCAGTGATTCGACGGTGCCGCCGGTGGCCATGTGCTGCTCCAGCGCGGCAAGGAAATCCGCCCGGCTCAGGGAGACGAAGGTGCCGAGGGCCGGCGCGGCGGCGCCGTGGCACATGCGGCAGCTGGAGGCGATCTGCGCGGCCTGCTTCGGGGACACGGCTGGGTCGTCCGGCCGCTCGCCCCCGGTGTCCGACGCCTGCGAGTCGTTCTGTCCGTCTGCGATTTCGGTGTTCTCGGTCCGGGTCTCCGCGGCCGACGTGCGTGTCTCGCTATCGTCTGGTCGGGACGGGCGGTCGGCGGAGCGCTGCGCGGCAACTGCGTCGCCTTCGGCTTCGCGCACGCTCCCTTCGGTGGTGCCTTCCCCGTCCTGCGTGCCGGATGCCGCGGCTTCCTCCTCGTCCGCGGAACCCCCGTTCCGGGCGCCGGCCGGGATCGAGTGCGCGATGCCCTTGTGGCAGGCGATGCAGGTCGCGTCCCCGTCGACGACGCTCTGGTGCGCGCCGCGCGCCATGGCGGACTGGGCCTGCAGGTCCCAGGCCTCCGGCTCGTGACAGTGCCGGCAGAACTGGCTGTCGTTGCGTTCGTACTGCTCCCAGATGTCGCGGGCGAGTACCGCGCGCCGCGCCTCGAAGTCCTCCGGGGTGTCGATGCCGCCGAGCGTGTAGGCCCACACGTCCTTGAAGCCAGAGTGGGCCTTGGCGGCGATCATGGACGCCCAGTTGTCGTGGGGGAGGTGGCAGGAGGCGCAGCTGGCCTGTACGCCCGTGGCGTTGCGGAAATGCTCGGACTGCTGGAACTCCTCGTAGAAGTTCTCGTAGACGTGACAGCTCACGCAGAACTCGGTGGTGTTCGTCTGGCGGATGACCGAGGTGGTCCCGGCCGAGATCACCAGGCCCGCGGCGAGGCCGAGGCCGCCGACGAGCGTGCCGAAGCGCACCTGGGGTTGCGCCCAGAGTGCCTCGATCCGTTCCCGCTGCCTTGCGAACCAGCCCTTCGCTCCGCCGTCGGTCATGCCCGCCTCCCGTGGTCGATGGCGTGCGGGCAACCGGTCCCTCGCGCTTGCGCGACGCGAACGCGTCCCTGCAGCAGCGGCCCCCGTGCGGAGGTGGAGCTTCGCCCGTGCCTGTCGAGATGGTCGGCGCAGGCCGCGCTGGCAGATGCCATGGAGGCGTGCGCCGTCCGCGAGGAGGGTCGCGCATCGCCCCGGACGCCTGCAAGTCGGGCAGCACCCAACGGCGCTGATCTGGTGCGTGCACAGGGATGCGACGGACGAGCGGGTGGGGCTGCCGCCCGCTCGTCCGCCGGGAAGGGGTCAGGCCAGATCGAGCTTCTCGGGCACCAGCTTCGCGAGCATCTTCGCGCAGATCGAGAGATTCGCGTCCAGGGAGGGGCGCTCGGTCATGCGCGTGTAATGATCCGCGAGCGCGGGCCAGCGCTCGGCGAGGGGCAGCTCCGCCACGAGGTGGATCTGCGCGAGCACGCAGGCGACGGCCACGTCCCCGATCGTCGGGGCGTCCCCGACCAGCCAGTCGCGGCCGTCCAGGGACCGTTCCAGGTAGTCGAACTTCTCCGGGAGCGCGTCGCGGAAGGTCGCGCGCGCCGTGTCGATGTCGGATTCCTTGCCCTGGAAGCGCGGGAACATGATCGGCCGGAAGATCCCGCCGCCGGCGAGGCCGGCCAGCTCCGTGTCCGCGTACTCCTCGAACCACACGGCCCGGCCGGCGGCGTAGGGATCCTCCGGGTAGAAGGACGGCGTCGGCGCCAGGCGCTCGAGGAAGGTGCAGATCGCCGAGGAGTCCGCGATCGTCCCGGCCACGCCCTCGGCGCCGATGCGCCGGTCCCGGAGCACGGGAATGCGCCGCGCCGGGCTGATCTCCGCGAACCAGTCGGGCATGCCGAGGACGTTGACGGTCTCCGAGTCGAACTCGAGCCCCTTCTCGCGGAGCAGCACCTCGCACTTGCGCTGGAAGGGGGAGATCGGGGAACCGTAGAGCACGAGATCGGCCATGGAGCCTCCTGACGGGTGGACGAAGGGCCCTCACGGGCCCGCAGGCGCCGGGATGATGCCGGAGGTGCGGAGGGCGATGCGAGCGGGTTGCCGCTGGCGGGCTCGCGTCGCCCGGCCCGCCGGAGCGGCTGAAGCGGGCTCCCACAATCGGTGTGTCGACACCCCACTGTGGGAGCCCGCTTCAGCGGCGACGAATCCGTCCGATCGGAGTTCGTCGCGACTGAAGTCTGCTCCCACAGGGGATATCGGCACCGGCACTGTGGGAGCGCGCTTCAGCGGCGACTGATCCGTCCGATCGGAGTTCGTCGCGACTGAAGTCTGCTCCCACAGGGGGTATCGGCACCGGCACTGTGGGAGCGCGCTTCAGCGGCGACGAATCCGTCCGGTCGGAGTTCGTCGCGACTGAAGTCTGCTCCCACAGGGGGTATCGGCACCGGCAATGTGGGAGCCCGCTTCGGCCGCTCCGGTGGGCCAGGCGACTTCAGCGCATCCACCTCCCATGACCCCGGAGGTAATCCACACGGCGCGCTCCGCCCCTATGCTCTTCTGCAGCTCGCAAGCGGAGAAGCACTCCATGAAGAACCTCTACCTCGTCCTCGCCATCC
>JAZBPF010000648.1:0-2164 GCA_036351515.1 Pseudomonadales bacterium
GGCGAAGCGCAGCGGCGGCTTCCGGCGCGCGTCGATCCTCGCCGACGCCCTCGAGGCGATCCTCGGTGCCGTGCTCCGGGACGGCGGACCCGAGGCGGCGCGGACCGTGGTCCTGCGCCTCCTGGGAAGCCGCCTCGACCGTGCCCGCCCCGGGGACGTGCAGAAGGACCCGAAGACCCGGCTGCAGGAGTTCCTCCAGGGCCGCGGCGATGCGCTGCCGGAGTACCGGGTCGTCGAGGAGTCGGGCAAGGACCACGAGAAGGCGTTCCGCGTCACCTGCACGGTGGCGGGTCACGACCTCGTCGTGGACGGCGAGGGCCGTTCGCGCCGAGCCGCGGAGCAGGCGGCGGCCTCGGCCGTGCTCGCGGCGCTGGACGGGCCCGCGCCGTGAGCGACGTCGCACCGACCCGCTGCGGCTACGTGGCCCTCGTGGGCCGTCCGAACGTCGGCAAGTCGACGCTCCTGAACCGGCTCGTGGGCGAGAAGCTCGCCATCACCGCCGACCGCCCGCAGACCACGCGGCACGCGCTGCTCGGCATCCGCACGGAGGGGGCGGACCAGATCCTCTACGTCGACACGCCGGGGTTGCACGCCGGCGAGCGCCGGGCCCTGAACCGCGCCATGAACCGCAGCGCCCGGGCCGCCGTGGCGGACGTGGACGTCGTCTGCATGGTCGTGGAGGCGGGGCGCTGGACCGACGGCGACGATCTCGTGCTCGAGCTCGTCCGCCGTGCCCGGGGCGCGAAGCTGCTGGTGGTGAACAAGGCCGATCGGGTGCGCCCCCGGGAGGCACTGCTGCCCTACCTCGAGGCCTGTGCAGGGCGCGCGGCCTGGGACGAGCTCGTACCGATCTCGGCCCTGAAGGGCCACAACCTGGACCGGCTCGAGGCCTGCATCCGCGCCCGGCTGCCCGAGGCCCCGCACCTGTTCGAGGCCGACGAGCTCACGGACCGGAGCGAGCGGTTCCTCGTCGCCGAGCTCGTGCGCGAGAAACTCTTCCGACGCCTCGGCGACGAGGTTCCGCACCAGCTCACGGTCGAGATCGAGCGCTGGGAGGACACGCCGCGGGGGACGCTGATCCACGCGGCGGTGCTCGTGGAGCGCGAGGGGCAGAAGGTGATCGTCCTCGGCCGCGGCGGCGAGCGCATCCGCGAGGTCGGCATCGAGGCGCGGCGGGACATCGAGCGCCTGCTCGACCGGCACGTCCGCCTCGAGCTGTGGGTGAAGGTGCGGGGCGGCTGGTCCGATGACGCGCGCATGCTCCGGCGCCTCGGCTACGAGACCTGAGCGTCCGTGGAAGCGGCCTTCGTGCTGCACACGCGCCCCTGGCGCGAGACCAGTCTGCTCGTCGAGCTGTTCACGGCAGAGCACGGACGGATCGGCGTCGTCGCGCGGGGCGCACGGCGCGGGCGCCGCGGCGGTTCCACCCCCTTGCGTCCCTTCGTGGCCCTGCGCTGTCTCTGGCGTGGCCGCGGCGAGCTGCGCACGCTCGGCGCCGTGGAGCCGGAGCGCCCCTTCGCCCTCGTCGGGGACGCGCTCTTCGCGGGCCTCTACCTGAACGAGCTGCTCGTGCGCCTGCTGCAGCGGGAGGACGCGCATCCGGAGCTGTTCCTCGCCTACGCGCGCGCCGTGGCGGCGCTCGCCGGACCGGCGCCGTCGCTCGAGCCGGTGCTGCGCCGCTTCGAGTTCGGGCTCCTCGAGGAACTCGGCTACGGCTTTCCCCTGGAACTCGACGCGGCGGGGCGGCCGGTGCGCGCCGACGCGCACTACCGCTTCGAGGCGGAGGCGGGGCTGGTGCCCGTCGAGGGCGTAGCGGAGGAGGGCGCGGCCCCGCGCAGCTTCCCGGGCGCCGCGCTCCTCGCCCTCGCGGCGGGCGACTTCGACGACCCGCTGACCCGGCGCGTGGCCAAGCGCCTGGCGCGCGAGGCGCTCGCGCCGCATCTCGGCGCGCGCCCGCTGCATGCTCGGGCGCTCTTTTCGGGGCGCTGAAGGCTGTTTTCGGGGCGCTGAAGGCTCTTTTCGGGGCGCTGAAGGCTCTTTTCGGGCCGCTGAAGACGCTTCTTTCGGGGGGCGCTGAGGGCTCCTTTCGGGACGCTGCGGGCCTGCTGCGTCCCGGCGCCGAGGGACGCTCACTCCTCCGCGGGTGATCCGAGCAGCGACCGCA
>JAZBPF010000649.1:0-13699 GCA_036351515.1 Pseudomonadales bacterium
CCGCCGGCGGCGTCGAGGATCGCCCGTCCGTCTTCCGTGTACAGCGTGCTGCCCTCGCTCCGCACGACGCGGACGCTGCTCCGGCCGGGGACGAAGGGCCACAGGTCGGGCTGCATGGATCCTCCTCGGACGGAGCGAAGGGCGCGGGGATCGCCTGGCCAGCGAGCGGCGGCTCCGTCAGGATGCGACCGGTCGCGGCGAGGACGCGGCGCGAGCATGCCACCGGGCGCCGACGGCGCCAAGGAAGGCGCGACGGGACGAGCGGACGCTGCGGGAGGTCGCCGTGCAGGAAAACGAGGAGGGAGCGGTCATCGCGGAACGGGAGCTGCTCTGCGCGCCGGCCGGGGAGACGCCCCGGCGCATCGCCCTGCGCGTGCGCGCACCGGTGCGTACGGGGGAGCACTGGCTCTGCGAGGCGCGCATCGACAACCTGTTCCGGGACGTCGTGCAGGCCCAGGGGGTGGATTCGCTGCAAGCGCTTCAGCTCGCGCTGGAGTCGATCCGCCGGGCCCTCGCGGGGGTCGTGGCCGCCGGCGGGCGCCTGGAGTGGGCCGACGGTTCGGGGGAAGTGACCGCGGAGGATCTCCTCCGCTGAGCCCTTGCCCCCGCTGCGCGGCGTGGGTGGCTCAGGCGCCGGCGCCCGCCGCCGCCGGATCGTCCTCGCGGTCGTCCAGGCCCAGGGAGGACTCGCCGCCGGGATCGTGCAGGCGCTCGATGGTGCCCACGTGGAGCACCGGGGAGGCGTCGATGTCGCCGGCGTCCATCATGTCCGCCACGCGCTGGAGCGCGGCCATGATCATGCTCTGCTCCCAGTCGTCGAGCCCCTGGAAGCGTTCGATGAAGGACTGCTGCAGCGGCGTCGGGGCGTCGGCGAGCACGGCCTCGCCGAGCTCCGTCAGGTGCGCGTGCACCTTGCGCTTGTCCACGGTGCTGCGCTCGCGGTAGACGAGCCCGCGCCGCTCGAGGCGATCGAGGATCGTGGTGACGGTGGCCTGGCTCAGCCGGACCTGGCGCGCGACCGTCCCGATGGTCACGTCCCCGAGATCGCGCACGGCGGCGAGGATCAGCAGCTGCGGGGAGGTGAGTCCCGCCGTCTTCGAGAGCTGCTTCGAGTACAGGTCCGTGGCGCGCATGATCCGGCGCAGGGCCACGAGGACCTCCTGGTAGCGTTCGGCCATGCGGGTCCTGCTCCCTCCGAGGCGGTCGAGTCTACCGTCTGCGTCCTGCCACACCATACGAATTCCTGTACGTGATCGCCGCTCCGGAACCGGATTGCGGTCCGTCGTCACCGGACAGTCATTCGTCGACGAAATTTCGTCACCGAACGGAGTCTGGGCGTGAAAGCGGCTCATCTGGACGTTTTCTGAGCAATCCAAGCGTCCCAGATCGACCGGATCGATGCAAATTCCGCCCTTCGGGCGCGCAGAGGCGCTTCGGGTGCGCACCAACGGTGCGTCGGGTTGAATCAAATTCTTTAGGGATGTAACATTTCCGGCGTGTTCATCGATTCCGAGGTCCGACCATGAGCATCGCTCGTGCCCGTGCTCCCCGTACCGAACCCGCCGTCGTCCTGCGCGCCCCCCGGAGCACCGACGGCATGGGCGTGCACCGCCTCATCGCGAAGTGCCGGCCTCTCGACGAGAACTCCGTCTACTGCAACCTGCTCCAGGCGAGCCATTTCGCCTCCACCTCGGTGATCGCCGAGGACGGGGACGGCGAGCCGCTCGGTTTCATCTCCGGCTACCGCCTGCCCGAGCGCGACGACGTGCTCTTCGTGTGGCAGGTCGCCGTCTCCACGGAGGCCCGGGGCCTCGGCCTCGGCAAGCGCATGCTGCGCAACCTGCTCGAGCGTCCCGGCAACGAAGCGGTGCGCTACGTGCACACCACCGTCACGCCGGACAACGACGCTTCCTGGGGCATGTTCCGCTCCTTCGCGCGCTCCCTCGAGGCGCCGCTCGAGACCACGGTGATGTTCGAGCGCCAGGCGCACTTCGACGGCGCCCACGACGACGAGGTCCTGCTGGAGATCGGCCCCTTCGAGGTCGCCGGCAGCGAGACCGCCTGAGGCGTCGCGGCGCCCGCCGCGCCCCGCCCCCTTCTTTCCTGCCGGCGCGCGTCCGGGGTGCAGCACCGCCCGGACGCCCCGACGTCCCGCTTTCCCGATGGAGAACCCGAAGCCATGAACGTCTTCGAGAAGATGGAATCCGAAGTCCGTAGCTACTGCCGCTCCTTCCCGGTGGTCTTCGAGCACGCCCGCGGCTGCCACCTCATCGACGAGGACGGCAACCGCTACATCGACTTCCTCGCCGGTGCGGGCACCCTGAACTACGGACACAACCATCCGGAGCTCAAGGAGAAGCTCGTCGAGTACATCGCCGAGGACGGCGTCACGCACGGCCTCGACATGTTCACGAAGGCCAAGGCGCGCTTCCTCGACACGTTCCGCGAGCGGATCCTCGAGCCGCGGGGCCTCGACTACAAGGTCATGTTCCCCGGGCCGACGGGGACCAACTCCGTGGAGGCGGCGCTCAAGCTCGCGCGCAAGGTGAAGGGCCGTTCCACGGTCGTGAGCTTCACGCACGGCTTCCACGGCGTGACCCTCGGGGCGCTCGCGGCCACCGGTAATCAGCATCACCGCGGCGGCGCCGGCGTGCAGCTCTCGGGCACGGTGTTCGTGCCCTACGACGGCTGCTGCGGCCCCGCGGTCGACACGATCTCGATCCTCGAGGCGCAGCTCAGCGACAACTCGAGTGGTCTCGACCATCCGGCGGCCGTCATCGTCGAGTGCGTGCAGGGCGAGGGCGGTCTGAACGCCGCGTCCCTCGACTGGCTCCAGCGCCTGGAGGCGCTGTGCCGGCGCCACGACATGCTGCTGATCGTCGACGACATCCAGGCCGGCTGCGGCCGGACGGGGACCTTCTTCAGCTTCGAGCCGGCGGGCATCCAGCCGGACATCGTGACCCTGTCGAAGTCCCTCTCGGGCTACGGCCTGCCGCTGGCCGTGACGCTGCTCCGGCCCGAGCTCGACGTGTGGCACCCGGGCGAGCACAACGGCACCTTCCGGGGCAACAACCACGCCTTCGTCACCGCCGCGGCGGCGCTGGACGCCTTCTGGAAGGACGACGCCTTCGCCCAGGACGTGCGGCGCAAGGCCGTGCTCGTCGAGGAACGGCTCGAGGCGATCTGCGCGCGCCACGGCAACGGTCTCTTCCGCAAGGGCCGCGGCCTCATGCAGGGCATCGGCTGCCCGGACGGCGAACTCTCCGGCCGGGTGATCCGCGAGTGCTTCTCGCGCGGGCTCGTGATCGAGACGAGCGGTCCCGACGACGAGGTCGTCAAGTGCCTCGTGCCGCTGAACATTCCCGACGAGGAGCTGCTCCGCGGCCTCGAGATCATCGACGAGAGCTTCGCCGCCGTGCTCGGCACGGCGCTGCGCCAGGCGTCCTGAGGGGCGCCGCGGCGGAGGCCCCGGGGAGAGACGGGGCCTCCCTCCGGCAGCGGCCCGCGTCCGCCGCCGGAGGAGAGACGGACGAGACGCGCTTCGAATTCCGCAAACGAATGGGGTGAACATGGCTGTCGAACACCCGCAGCAGGAATCCGCGACCGGCGCCCGCGCCGGCGTCCCCGGGGAGGGCACGCACGGGGCCGGCGAGGCCGCCGGACACACCGTGGAGAAGATCGGCGGGACCTCCATGTCCCGCGTCGAGGACGTCATGGACAACGTCCTGATCGGCGCCCGGGAGGGCGAGGACCTCTATCGGCGCATCTTCATCGTGTCCGCCTACGGCGGCATGACGGATCTGCTCCTCGAGCACAAGAAGTCCGGCGAGGCCGGCGTCTACGCCCTCTTCAGCGAGGGCGAGAGCGACGTGGACTGGAGCGACGCACTCACCCGCGTGGGCGAGCGCATGTGCGAGAAGAACGCCGAGGTCTTCGGTGACGAACTCTACCGCCAGGCGGCCGACCAGTTCGTCCGTGAGCGCATCGAGGGTGCGCGCAGCTGTCTGTCGGACCTGCGCCGCCTGTGCTCCTACGGGCACTTCCAGCTCGAGCAGCACATGACCACCGTGCGCGAGATGCTCGCGGCGATCGGCGAGGCCCACAGCGCCTACAACACCTCGCTCCTCCTCAAGGAGCGGGGCGTGAACGCCCGCTTCGTCGACCTGACGGGGTGGCGCGAGGAGCAGCGCATGCCCCTCGACGAGAAGATCCGTGAGGCCTTCGACGAGGTGGATCTCGCCTGCGAACTGCCCATCGTGCCGGGCTACGTGAAGTGCGAGGAGGGGCTCGTGCGCCTCTTCGACCGCGGCTACAGCGAGATCACGATGGCGCGCATCGCCGTCATCACCGGTGCGCGGGAGGCGATCATCCACAAGGAGTATCACCTCTCGAGCGCGGACCCGAAGGTCGTCGGCGCCGACAAGGTCACGCCCATCGGCCGGACCAACTACGATGTGGCCGACCAGCTCTCGAACCTCGGCATGGAGGCGATCCATCCGCGGGCCGCGAAGGGGCTGCGTCAGAACGGCATCCCGCTGCGGGTGAAGAACTGCTTCGAGCCGGAGCACGACGGCACCTTCATCGACGGCGACTACCGCAGCCGCACGCCCTGCGTGGAGATCGTCGCCGGCCGCAAGGGCGTGGTCGCCATCGAGGTCTTCGATCAGGACATGGTCGGCGCCTACGGCTGGGACAGCGAGATCCTCGCGCTCATGGAGCGCTTCCGGATCCCCGTGGTCACGAAGGACGTGAACGCGAACTCGATCACGCACTACGTCGACGCGTCGCTCAAGAAGGTCAAGCGCCTCACGCGCTTCGTGGAGGAGCGCTTCCCCTCCGCGATGGTGAAGGTGCGCAAGGTCGCTCTGGTCTCGGCCATCGGCAGTGACCTCGACGTGCCCGGTCTGCTCGCGCACTGCGTGGGCGAACTCTCCCGGGCCGAGCTGAACATCCTCGCCGTGCACCAGAACATGCGCGCCGTGGACATCCAGTTCGTGCTCGAGGAGTCCGACTACGAGGCCGCGGTGCGCGCGCTCCACGAGTGCGTCATCGAGCGCGTCGAAGAGCCCGAGGACATCGCGCGGCTCGTGCGCGTGGCCTGATCCACCCGACCGGTCCCCGCGCCCGCGGGGACCGGCCCCGATTCCGGATCGCCGTTGGCATCCATTCCCGCCCGTGGCACGCTTCGCCGCGATCCAGCCGGGGGAGAGGGGACCGCATGACCGAAGGCATCCACGCAGAGCGGGTCACCGAGTGGCTCGTGGAGCGGATCCCGGAGCTCGAGCCACCGCTCTCCTTCTCCCTCATCGCCGGCGGGCACTCCAACCTCACCTACGCCATCCGTGACGCGAAGGACCGTCGCTGGGTCCTGCGCCGCCCACCTCTCGGCCACGTGCTGGAGAGCGCCCACGACGTGGCCCGGGAGCACCGCATCATCTCCGCCCTGGCCCCCACGGACGTGCCCGTGGCGCCGACCGTGGGCGTCTGTCGGGATCCGGAGGTCAACGAGGCGCCCTTCTACGTCATGGAGTTCGTCGACGGCCTCGTGCTGCACGACTCCGACGCGGCCCGGGAGGTGCCGGAAGCCGAGCGGCAGGCGCTCGGCGAGGACGTGGTCGACGTGCTCGCACGGCTCCATGCGATCGAGCCCGGCGACGTCGGTCTCGGGGATCTCGGCCGCCGCGAGGCCTATCTCGAGCGCCAGCTCAAGCGCTGGACGAAGCAGTGGGAGAACTCGAAGCAGCGCGAGATCCCCGCCATGGAGGAGGCCCGGCGCCTGCTCGGTGAGCGCATGCCGGAGCAGATCGGCTCCGCGATCGTCCACGGCGACTACCGCCTCGGGAACATGCTGATCGGCGACGGGCGCATCCGCGCCGTGCTCGACTGGGAGCTCTGCACCCTCGGCGACCCGCTCGCGGACGTGGGCTACCTGCTGAACTCCTGGGTCCAGCCCGGCGAGTCGGACACGCGCCAGGGCGATCAGGCGCCGACGGCGGTCGGCGGCTTCCCCACGCGCGAAGCGCTCACGGAACGCTACGCGGCGGCCACGGGGCGCGACCTCTCGCAGATCGACTACTACCGCGCCTTCTCGCACTGGCGCCTCGCGGCCATCGGCGAGGGCGTCTACAAGCGCTACCTCGTGGGGGCCATGGGAGACACCGGGGACATGGATCTCTCCGAGTTCGCGGATTCGGTGGTGCGGCGCGCGGAAGCGGCGCTCGCGCTCCTGTCCTGAGGGGGAGCCCGCCATGCAGGACCGTCCCGACGCGAGGGAGCTGCTCGCCACCCTCGGCGACTTCCTCGAGCACGAGCTGCTGCCCGATCTCGACGGGCCCCTGAAGTACCGCACCCGCGTCGCCGCGAACCTCGCGCGGATCCTCGAGCGCGAGCTGCGCCTCGGCAACGGCTTCCTGCTCCGCGAGCGGGACCGCCTGTGCCGGCTCCTCGGCGTCGGCAGCGAGGACCTCATGCCCGGTTCCCTCCACGACCAGGTGGAGGACCTGAATCAGCAGCTCGTCTCCGAGCTCCAGCAGGAGTGGCTTCCCGCGGGCTTCGAGGCCGAAGCCTGGAACGTGCTCATGGCCGTCACCCGGGACAAGCTCGCGATCGTCCGGCCCGGCTACGACGACTACGACGCGGCAGGAGAGGCGCGATGAGCGAGGCGACGGTGGAGACGGCCGAGGCGCGGCGTACCCGCCTCGCCAACGGCCTCTCGCGGCTCCTGTCCGAGCACTGGAACCGGCGCGTGGTCGCCGAGAACCTCGTGGAGACCTCGGCCGGCGCTCGCCGCGGCAACGTGCTCTTCGACGCGCGCCTCGACGACGGCCGCAGCGTCGGACTCTGTGCCACCTACCTGCCGACGCGGGCCATCGAACTCATCCCGATCCCCGACGAGGCCGCGCTGCTGCAGCGGGCGGAGCAGGCCGGCATGCCGGTCCCGCACGTGCACCTCGCGACCGAGGACGAGCGCTGGGTGGGCGGCCCGCTCTTCGTCTCCGATCGCGTCGACGGGGAGACGGTGCCACGCCGCGTGCTGCGCAAGGTGCACGCCGGACACCTCGGCCAGACCGTCACCCACGGCCTCGGCCGCGCCTTCGCGGCCCTCCACGCGATTCCCGCGGAGGACGCGCCCGCGAGCCTCGCCCGTCCCGAGGGCGGCGCGTCCCCGGCCGAGCAGGCGCTCGTGCGCCTGCGTGAGTCCGTGGACGGCCTGCTCCAGCCGGGGCCGGTCTTCGCCCTCGGCCTGCGCTGGCTCGAGCGCCACCTGCCGCGGGCGCCGGAGCGCCTCGCCATCGTCCACGGCGACGTGCGCAACGGGAACATCATCGTCGACGGCAACGGCCTCGCGGCGGTGCTCGACTGGGAGGTGGCGAAGGTCGGCGATCCCATGGAGGACCTCGCCTGGCCCTGCCTGCGCTGCTGGCGCTTCGGGGAGGATGCACTGGAGGTCGGCGGCTTCGGCTCGCGCGACGCGCTCCTGCGCGGCTACGCCTCCGGCGGAGGGCGCTTCGACGCCGACGCCTTCCACTGGTGGAAGGTGCTCGGGACCATGCGCTGGGGCCTCGGCCTCGCCGGCCAGGCGCAGGCGCATCTCGACGGCAGCTTCTCCAACATCGTCATGGCCGCGAGCGGCCGGCGTGTGGCGGAGCTGGAGTACGACCTGCTCTGTCTGCTGCGGCCCTGAGGCTGTCGCCGAGGGTCGATCCGCCCCTCAGTCCGCTTCCGGGCGCAGGCGCGGGATCCCCTCCGGGCGCAGGGCTCCCTCGATGCGCTTCGCGTCGTTCGCGGTCGCCGCGGTGCCGTTGCTCAGCAGCGTGGACCGGAAGCCGGTGACGAAGTCGAGGGCGGTACGGTCTTGCTCGCCCACGGTCACGAGCGTGGGTGCCTCGAAGCTCAGGCTCCGGTAGATGCCGCAGGCCTCGCCCGGGTCGCAGATGAAGCCGTCGTTGTCCGAGTCGGTGCCGGCGTAGATCTCGTAGGTGCCGGGCAGGATGTCCTCGAACTCGAACAGATAGCGTCCCGCCGAAGCGGGCCCCTGCACCTGCTGCACGGTCTCGAAGCTGTCCGGGTCGATCACCAGGACGTAGTGGAAGCCCGCGTCGGCCGTGAGGTCGGTGCCGACGACCTGGAGACGGACGGGGATCGTGAGCGTCGTCGGCGCCCCGCCGGAGACGTAGTCGAAGACGAGGTCCGTCGCGTAGAGCCCGTCGGAGAGGGCCGTGCGGTCCGCGACGACGCGCCAGGCCCCCAGGCCCGCCCCGTCCACCTCCAAGGACTCCACCGTCAGCCAGGGCGCGTCGGGGACCTCGCGGGGCGCTGCGACCGTGACCGCCTCGTCGCCCACGTTGCCGATGCGGAACGGCAGCTCCTCGAGCAGCGCGCCGAGGTTCAGCGCCGAGGGGTTCGACGTGAGGATCGCCGGAAGCGTGCCGCCGCTCAGCTCGAGCGCCGCCACCACGGCCTTGCGGGCATCGACGAGGCCGTAGCCGAAGCGGGGGTCGCGCCCGGGTGCGCCCAGATCGTTCGTGAGCTGTCCGGCGGCGAGCAGCGCCTCGAACTCCGCGCCGGTCAGGTCGGGATTCACGTCCTTCATGAGGGCGGCGACGCCCGCGACGTGCGGGCTCGCCATGGACGTACCCTGCAGGACGCCGAGGGCCGGGGTCGGGGGCGCGACACGATCGTCCCCCACCGTGCTGAGCACGCCGTCCCCGATGCCGTCCCCGTTCACGTCCGTGGCGCTGAACCCACCGGGGGCGGCGATGTCGATCGTGTCCCCGAAGTTCGAGTACGACGCCGGCTCGTTGGCGATCGTGGTGGCCGACACGGAGATCACGTCGTCGTAGGCGGCGGGGTAGGAGGGAGCGTCGCTCGCGTCGTTCCCGGCGGCCGCGATCACGATGATCCCGAGGGTCCGGAGCTGGCGGTAGAGGTCCTGCTCCGCGCTGCTGAAACCGGCGCCCCCGAGCGATAGATTGATCACGTCGGCGGTCACCGGCGGTACCGTGCCCGAGCTGTTGGACAGACCCGCGGCGTAGCGCAGGGCCTGGATCAGGTCCGCGCTCGTGCCGCCGTCGATGCCCAGCACCCGCAGCGGCATCAGGCGCGTGTTCCAGCCCACCCCCGCGACTCCACCTCCGGTCACCCCGGGAACGGCGTTGTCGGTGCGGGCGCCGATGGTGCCCGCCACGTGCGAGCCGTGGAAGCTGGAGGTCCCCGTGACGGCGTCGCCCTCGTCCGTGGGATCGGGGTCCACGCCGTTCCCGTCCCGGGCCCGATCGGGATCGCTGATGAAGTCGTAGCCCCCGACGAGCTTGCCGACGAACTCGGGGTGGTTCGGCAGGATCCCGGTGTCGATCACGGCGACGACCACGTCGGAGGAGCCCTGGGTCAGATCCCAGGCCTGGGGGAGGTTGATCGCGCCGTAGTGCCACTGGTTCGGGAAGTACTGGTCGTTGGGCGTGCGCAGGGGCCTGCGGATCCAGTTCGGCTCGACCCAGGCGTAGCGGCCGCTGCGGCGCAGCGCCTTGATCGCGCGGAGGGTCGCGAGCCGCTCCGCCTGCCGCCCGGTTCCGCGCGCCTCGGGGCGATGGGGCTCGACGGAGGCCAGATGGTCTGGGGTGAGCCGCGCATGCCGTACCCCGGATCCCAGATTCGCAAGCGTGCGCACACCCCTCTCTGCGCTTGGCGCGAGATTCCCTCGCGCGGGTCCCAACAGCACTTCGCCCGGTACGAACTCGTCGGAGAGGTGGAGATCGCCGGGGCCGGTCGCCGCGGGGCCGGCGGATTCCCCGAAGGTGAGGATGTAGTTGCTCGCGCCTTCGAACGCACGAACCTCGACGAAATAGCTGCCGGATCCATCGGGCAACGCAACTGTTTCGCGGGCGCCGAATCCGTTGGAGACACCGATCACTGATCCATCGACCCCGTAGACCCAGAGGTCGAGATCGGGCTGGGTGATGGCGTCGCCATGGTCGTTGATCTCGACCTCGATGAGCTCCCCTCCTCGAGCCGCGACAGCGAAGAAGTCGCTGGGATCCGCAATGTCGAGAAACCGGTCGAGCGGAGTGGTGGGCGATTCTCCTGGCGCGAGGAAGGACCGCGTCGGCACGGCTGTCACGAAACCACCAACTGCGGCGGGGTTCGGGAGTGGTTGTGCCGTCCCGAAGTCGTCGTTTTCTGAAGCTGGCAGGGACGGATCGTTCGTGTCCGCGTCGATCGCGCTGCCGGTCTGGATGAGCACCTCGCCGGTGAGGCTGACGCCGGGAGACGGTGTGCCGGCGTTCACCGTGACCGTGCCCGTCGCGGTCGCGGCCGCTCCGTCGTCGTCCGTGACGCGGAGCGTGACCGTCCAGGCGCCCGCCGTCGTGTACCGATGAGTGGTCGTGGCGCCGGTCCCGGTCGCTCCGTCACCGAAATCCCAGCGCCAGGCCGTCACCGCGCCGTCGGCGTCCGAGGCGCCGGTGCCGTCGAAGGCAACGGTCAGCGGAGCGGTACCGGACGCGGGGGTGAACGTGAAGCTCGCCGTCGGCGCCTGATTCGGGGTCGGCGCGGGATTCGGCGTCGGGGTGCTGGAGGTGCCGCTCCCTCCGCCGCCGCAGGCGACGAGGCACAGGGAGAGCACGAGGGGCAGCGTGCGTCGGAGCATGGGTCTCGTCGTCCGGACGGTCTGGAGCGGGCTCCGGGTCAGTCTAGCCGCGCCGCTCCGGATCGTCCGTGACGCGGGGCCGGAAGTGCGCGCGCCGGCTCGAGGCCGGCGCGCGCATGGAAAGGGCGTGTGCGAGCGAGTCGCTGGCAGCCGGAAGCGGGGAGGGAGGGGGGAGGGGGAGGCCGGCTGCCTCACGCCGAAACGGCTTGTCGGGTCGGGAGGTAATCCCGGGTCGCGTCCGCTGCGCGACGTCCTGAACGTGTCCGCTACGGTATGTTCAGGACGAAACCATGACAAGCCCTGTACGGTACCGTCCGTCAGTCCGTTGTCCAGGCTTTGCCCCGGATTCGTCCGGCCGGCCGCTCAGCGCGTCAGCCCCTCGACCTCGGCGACGTTCTCGAGGGCCTCCTCGATGAGCGCCCGGGCATGGGCCGTCACCCGGTGGAGATAGGCGTGCAGCGCCGCGTCCGTCGGATTGCGGTTCTTGCAGGTCGCGCTGTAGGCCTCGAAGGCGGCGAGGCTTCCCACGAGGGAGACCAGATGCTCCGGGCATTCGCACTCCACGGAGCGGGAAAGGTTCGCCAGGCGCACGAGCTCCTCGTCCTGGAAGCGCCGGGGCGGGATCGTGTCGCCGAGCTCCGTGCGCAGGGACGGCACCGTTTCCTCGGCCACGTCGAGCTCGCCCTCGTAGCGGCAGGCGATCTCCAGCTCCTCGAGGGAGACCGGGGAGCGCAGGATCACCGCACCGATGCCCTTCAGGGCATCGAAGTCCTCCCCCCGGCCGAAGCCGCAGACGAGCACGGCACGCTGTGTGCCGGCGCGCTTCATGAGGTCGCGCACCTCCTCCACGGTCTCCGCGTGGACCCCGGGGTACTCGACCACGAACACGTCGGGCGCGAGGGTGCCGAGGGCCCGCTGGAACTCCCCGAAGTGGCGGAAGGTGCCGATGATCTGCAGCCCGTGCAGGCGCGGCGCCGAGGCGTCCACGTAGGCGGCGAGGGTCGTGCCGAGGACCGCGACCCGGACCGGCCGCGTCGCGAACTGCTGGACCTGCTGGCGGGCTCGGTTGTCCTGCTGGAGGCGCTCGCGGAGCTGGGCGTCGGTGAGGTGCGCCACGGAGCTGATCGGATTCCCGAGGTCCACGAGCTGCTTGATCATGGTCAGGCGCTCGACGTCCTCGCGCGTGTAGATCCGCCCGAGGGACTCGGTACGGCGCGTCTCGACGACGGCGTAGCGTCGCTCCCAGGCGCGGAGCCGATCCACGGAGATGCCGGTGAGACGCGCCACGGCACCGATGCGGTAGGTCTGACTCTGGTCGTGGTTCTCGCTCATCACTTCGTCCTGCAGCGGGGCCGGGCGGGGCGACGCCGGCGGGAGGGCCGCTCCTGGCGGGGGAGGGCGCGCGGGGCTGCGGCGCGCCAAGTGGCGGCAGTATAGGGACTTTTTCCTGGATGTACAGCCTTTGTTCAGAACGAAACCAGGACAGCCCCCGGGGCTCGTCCAGCGATGCGCGGGCCGGTCCGACCGGGCAGAATCGGGCCCTCGTCCTCGGGAGGGAATGGAATCCATGCGCAACAACGTCGGTGATCTGCTCGCCCGCCGCGCCTTCCTCAATCCGCACCGGGAGGCCTGCGTCGACGGCACCCGGGGCGAGCGGCTGACCTTCGCGCAGCTCTCGGAGCGCTCGGCGAAGGTGGGCAACGCGCTCCTCGCGGCGGGGGTGCGCCCCGGCGACCGGGTGGGGCTGCTGCTCATGAACGGCCCGGAGTTCGTCGAGAGCTTCTTCGCCGTCGCAAGGATCGGCGCCGTGGTGGTGCCCCTGAACTGGCGGCTCGTGGCGGACGAGCTCACCTTCATCCTCGCCGACAGCGGCACGCGCACGCTCCTCTACGGCGAGGAGTTCGCGGACACGGTGGCGGAGATCCAGGGCCGTGGCGAGGAGACCACCGTCGAGCGCTGGATCGAGGTGGGCGAGGGCGCGCCCCGGCCCTTCGCGATCCCCTACGGAGCCTGGCGGGACGAGGCCGACTCGCGCCTGCCCCCGATCGGTGCTGCCGACGAGGACATCCTCTACATCATGTACACCTCGGGGACCACGGGACTCCCCAAGGGCGTGGTGCACACCCACGACTCGGCCCTCTGGGGGGTGCTCACGATCGCCGCGACGGCGGACCTGCGCCCGGGCGACCGCTACCTCATGGCGCTCCCGCTGTTCCACGTGGGAGCGCTCACGCCGGCCACGCTCTGCGTCTACCTGGGCGTGACCGGCGTGATCATGCGCAGCTTCGATCCCGTGCGTGCCTGGCAGCTCATCGAGGAGGAGAAGCTCACGACCGGGCTGCTGGTCCCGGCGATGCTGAACTTCATGACCCAGGTGCCGGACCTCGATCGCTTCGATCGCAGCAGCCTGCGCTGGTGCATGAGCGGTGCCGCGCCCGTGCCCGTGGAGCTGATCCGGCGCTACGCGGACCTCGGCATCGAGATCCTCCAGGTCTACGGCCTGACCGAGACCTGCGGCCCCGCCTGCCTCATCGACTCGGAGAACGCCCTGGCGCGCATCGGCTCCACGGGGCGGGCCTTCCTGCACACGGACGTGCGCATCGTCGACGGCGACGGTCGCGACTGCCCGCCCGGCACCGCCGGCGAAGTGCTGGTGCGCGGCCGGCACCTCATGCGCGAGTACTGGAACCGTCCGGACGCGACCGCCGAGAGCCTCGTGGACGGCTGGCTGCACACGGGGGACGTGGCGGAGATGGACGCCGACGGCTTCGTCTTCATCCGTGACCGCATCAAGGACATGATCATCTCCGGCGGGGAGAACATCTATCCGGCGGAGATCGAGAGCGTCCTGCAGGCCCATCCGCGGGTGCTCGAGGCCGCCGTCATCGGCATTTCCTCGGACCGCTGGGGCGAATCGCCGCTGGCCCTCGTCCGGCGCAAGGACGAGGACCTCGACGAGGCGACGCTCCTGCGCCACTGCGCGGAACACCTGGCGCGCTACAAGCTCCCGCGGGTGGTGCGCTTCGTGGACGAGATCCCCCGGAACCCCTCCGG
>JAZBPF010000650.1:0-9508 GCA_036351515.1 Pseudomonadales bacterium
CCCCCCCCCCCCCCCCCCCCCCCCCCCTGCCGCCGCCACGGGGTGGGCGGCCCGCACGCCTCGGCCCGCGCGGGACGTCGGCCCCTGGGCGTGCCTGCGGTCCGTCCACCGCGGAGAGACGGGATGCAATCCGACACCGTCGGGTCGCCGCGGGCCCCGTCGCGATCGAACGCAAGGGCCGGGCGCCGCGTCGGAGCGTCGGGATGGATCGAACGAGGGTGTCTATACTCCCGCCGGAGGTTCACTACCCACGGCGCCTATGGAATCCACGGGATCCTTTCCACAAGCATCGATCCTTCTGGAGGAAACGACGGCCGGGATCCGGATCTCGAGGCATCTGGACGAGCGCTACCGGGCGATCACGCGGATCCAGGTGGTCGGTGCCCCGGACTGGGATCAACTCGTCTCTGCCTCGCTGGCCTACAACCGTGCCGCGCCCTCTCGGCTCACCCTCTGGGATTTCACGGGGGGGACCTTCCCCGAGGTCGATGCCGTCCTCGCCCGCTTCGTCGCGGATCGGGTCGCCCCCCATCTGAGTGATGCCTCGGATCGGAAGGTCGCCATGCTGGCACTCGGGGACCACGAGTTCGCGCAGCTTCGGGTGTACGCATCGTGGGCCGAGATCCACCTTCAGGCGTCGATCCGGATGCAGTTCCGGCCGTTCCGGTCCGTCGGTCCGGCGATCGATTGGCTCCTCTCCCCCTGAACCCGGGACGACGGGACCTCAGGCCCCCAGCGCAGCCCTGAGGGCGTGGGCCAGATCGCTGCGCCGGTACGGCTTCTGCAGCACCAACTCGTGCGACTGCATGTGGCAGCGATAGGCCAGCTCGGCCTGCGTGTACCCGGACGCATAGACGACCGGGAGCCCCGGCCAGCGGCGCCGCGCTTCATCGGCGATGTCCTGACCGCTGAGTGCGCCGGGGAGCATCACGTCGGTGAACAGCAGGTGGGGTGGCCCGTCCTGATCGAAGCCCAGCAGCGCCTGGGTGCCGTCCGCCGCCTCGCGCACCCGGAAACCGAGCCTGCCCAGCTGGATCCGCGCGAACTGGCGGACCATGAGGTCGTCCTCCACCAGCAGGATCGTGCGGCCCTTCCCCACGACCTCGGGCGTCGTGCCCTCCGCGGCTCCGTCGGCCCCCGCACCATCGCCCTTCGGCAGATAGAGGGTCACGGTCGTCCCACGGCCGAGGGTCGAGTCCACGCTCACGGCGCCGCCCGACTGCTTCATGAAACCGAACACCATCGGGAGCCCGAGGCCGGTCCCGCGGCCGATGTCCTTCGTCGTAAAGAAGGGCTCGAAGATGCGTGCGAGGTTGATTGGATCGATGCCGGTGCCCGTGTCGGAGACCGAGAGCGTCACGTACTCTCCGCTTCGCACGTCCCGATCCTCCGCCTCTTCGTCGTCGAGGTAGGTGAAGCCCACCCGGATCGTGATCCGCCCCCCCTCCTCCATCGCGTCGCGCGCATTGAGAACGAGGTTCACGATGGCGTTCTGGAACTGACTGACGTCGATGAACGTCCGGGGCGCCTCCGCTTCCAGCAGCACGGAAACCGTATGGCGCTCCCCGAGCATGCGGCGGAGCATCGGCTCCAGGTCCCGTAGTACCCCGTCGAGCTCGACCGGGCCTGCCTGCAGCGCCTGGCGTCGCGAGAAGGCGAGCAGACGTTGCGTGAGATCTGCGGCGCTTCGTGCGGCCCCTGCGATCATCTCCGCCGCTTCACGCACAGCGACCGGGTCCTCGCTCGCTTCGAGCAGTTCCTCGGAGCCGCCGAGGATCACGGTGAGCAGATTGTTGAAGTCGTGGGCCACGCCCCCGGTCATCTGGCCAAGAGCCTCGAGGCGTTGGGCTTCCGCGGTCTTCGCATCGGATTCCCGACGCGCGCTCACGTCACGCTGAACGGATACGAAGTTGGAACAGTGGCCCTGCTCGTCGAAGATCGGTGCCAGGGCGATTTCCACCCAGTAGGGTCGGCCGCCCTTGCAGTAGTTCAGCAGTTCGACCGTGACCTGCTCCTCGGCCCGCAGCGCCTCGCGGATCCGATCCAGCTCGGACCGGCGGGTTCCCGGCCCCTGCAGGATCTTGGGCGATGCACCCACCACCTCGGCGGCGCTGTACCCCGTCATCCGCTCGAACGCTTCATTGACGAACAGGATTCGTGGACCCTCTGCACCATGCACGTCCGCGTCGGTGACGAGGATGGCGTCGTCGAGATGGCGAATCGATCTCTCGAGCAGGTGCAGCCGGTCCCGAGCGGCCCTTTCCGCCGTCACGTCCCGCGTGATTCCCGCGATCCGCCGCTTCCCGGAAGCATCCTCTACCCGATAGGTCCGGACTTCGGCCCAGCGGGGTGGGTCGCTCGGCCCGCCCACGCGAAGTTCCACCGATCTGCCGGCGTGTCTTCCCTCCAGGATCTCCTCGACGCGGTCACGCTCCGTCGCCGGTACCAGATCGAAGAGCCGCGCGGCGTCGCGGAGAACCTCGGCGGTCGGCATGCCCCAGAGAGACTCGAAGCCCGGAGAGATGTAGACGAAACGCCACGACTCGATGTCGAAGAGCCAGAGCACGTCCGGAACGTGCCCCGCGATCTCGCGAAAGTGCGCTTCCCGCGCGCGGAGCGCGCGCAGGGCGAGCTGCTCCGTGGTGACGTCGCGGAGCATGATCGTGACGCGCGGGTCGTCCTCGGTCCCCGTCCGGGACAGGAAGGCGATGAGCTCGAAGGGCGAATCGTCCGCGCGCAGTCCATGCAGGATCTCCGGTCCCGGTCCCGGTCCCCCCATGGGCCCCGGGGGCCGGCGGCCTGCGAGCACGTCGGCGATCTGATCTCTATGAGCGTCGCGATGCGCGGCCGGTAGGAAGCGCCCCAGCGGCTGACCGAGCGCCTGGCTGGCGGGCATGCGGAAGACCCGCTCGGCGGCTGGATTGAACAGTCGGATTCGCTGATCCGGATCGACGCTGACGATGGCGTGGTGCGCGCGATCCACGATGGTGCGGACCTCGGCGCTCTCGGCGGTGCGGATCGTCTCGTCGTGCAGGACCACGAGCACCCGGAGGCTGCCGTCCGCCTCCTCGAGCAGATCGGCTTCGAGGTCGATCGTGTGCTCCGAGCCGGTACGATCGCGGATCCGGAGGTTCGAGAGTAGGGCGCGGCCGTCCCGCTCGGCGCGCATGATCAGTGCCTGGAGCTGGCTCCGGGCGGCCTCGTCCGCGCCGATCCTCCGGAGCAGACTCCTCGAGGCCTGGGGCGCCGGACTCAGCTCCAGAAGCACCTCGGCCGCTCCGTTCATCTCCAGAACCATTCCCAGTCGGTCAGTCACGAGCACGGGCTGGGGCAGGGATTGGAACAGGGTGCGGAAGTGGGTCAGCGCCTTTTCGAGACGAACGTTGGATTCCCGGAGTTCCCGGGCCTGCATGTCGAGTTCGATCTGATGGACGCGAAGCTCGTGGGTCAGCCTGGCCGCCTCGGTTCCCCCGCGTTCGAGCAGCTCTCGCACGGCCTCGAAGTCGCCGCTCTTCACGGCGTGGTCGATCAGGCGACGGAACTCCGGATCGCCTGGGTCCATCTCCTCTCGCGTCACGTTCGCTCCTCTGCATCGAGTCGCCGCATCCATTCGGGATCGACCCACTCGGTGAGACGGAAGTGGCTGACTACACAGCCCCCCTCGGCCAGGCCCGTGGCATGCATCACGAACCACCTCGATTCCTCGGGACCGTGACACGGATAGCGCATCGAGAAGCCGGTGGGGGAGCCGGCGAGCACTCGCTCGAGACCCTCCAGGGCGCGTCGGGCGAAGCCGTCATCGTCCGCTGTGCTGCGGCATGCGCCGAGATAGTTCGCGCCCGTGCACGTGCTACGCAGCTCCAAGTCTCCGTTGAACTCGGCGAAGGCGCGCCAGGCACGATTGACCATCACGATCGTGCCCGTCCGGTCCAGCACGGCCACGTGCTGGGGCAGCGCGTCGAGGACGTGTTGCAGACGTTCCGCGTCGTGGGACGCGGTGACGTCGATACAGCTCACTACGACACGCTCGACGACCTCCCGGTTGGCGTGGGGCACGATGGCGACGAGCCAGGTCCGGCCATCCTGATCCCGAACCTCGCGCTGCACCGGTTCCCGCGTTTCACGACAGGCCTCCAGAACGGGATGCAGATCCTGAAAGATCAGGCGATGGTTGAAGTCGGCCAGCGGGCGACCAAGATCCGCATCGCGGAACGTGAACAGCTTCGTACTCGAGGGGGTGAAGCGGATGAGCCGGAGATGGCGATCGAGGAACACGATCGGAATGCCGGCGGCGCGGGTCAGGCTCTCCAGATCCGCGTTGAGCTCGTTGAGCTCGCTGATCTTTCCCTGGTACTCCGCGTTGATCGTGTGCAGTTCCTCGTTGACCGACTGGAGCTCCTCGTTGGTGCTCTGGAGTTCCTCGTTGGCGGCCATGAGCTCCTCGTTCGTCGCCTGAAGCTCCTCGTTCGCGGTACTGAGCTCCTGGATCGTGTCGTTCAGGCTGACGCGGGTCAGCTCGAGTTCCCGCTCCAGATCCGAGACCTGGGCTGCACCGAGTGCATCGAGATCCGCGTCCGCCGTGAGGTTCGCCTCGACGGATGCGGACTCCGTCTCGAAGCAGATCAGCAGATGCTCTACCGTTCGCCCGGTCTCTCCGAGGGGGAGCACGGCGAGCCGGAGAGCCAGCGGTGGGGTGTCTGGTCCGTCGGCCTCCAACTCGAGCGGTCGCGACCGATGGGGGGCCCCGTCGCGGATCGCTGCATGAATCAGCGCCGAGGCGATCGGTGCGATGCGCTCCGGCAGGAGCTGGAGCACGTCGAGCGAGGCCCCTCCGGGGCGGAAGCCCAGGCGTCTGTGCACGTCCCCGAAGAGGTGAAGGAGCGTGCGGTCCCGGTCGATGAGGATGCTCGCCGGTGCGTAGGCGCGCACCAGCGCCTCGACCGCGCTCTCGTGGGCGATCCGAACCGGCGCGACTGCGGGCTCCGCCACGGATTCAGCGCTCCGGCTTCGGCGCCGGGCCGGGATCAGCAGGTCCTCCGGTGGCAGTGCGGTCACCCGCCGTCTCAGCCGGTAGAGCTTCGCTCGGCCTTCGAGGACGTCGAACCCGTTGGCATGGGCCGTCGGCGTCTCGCTCGATCCGAGGAACAGTACCCCGCCGGTACGCAGCGCGAACGCGAGCCTGCGAATCACCCGATCCTGGGCCTCCGGGCGCAGATAGATGAGGACGTTCCGACAGGAGACCAGGTCCAGCTGCGTGAAGGGCGCATCGGAGAGCAGGTCGTGGCGGGAGAAGATGATCCTCTGGCGGAGTCCGAGCCGGACTCTCCGGCGCCCGTCCTCTGCGACCTCGAACCATTTCTCGCGGAGCGCTGCGGGCACCGCCGAGAGACTGTCGTCGTCGTAGACGCCGAGGCTCGCCACGTCGATGTAGCTCTGCTCGGCGTCCGTCGCGAAGAGCTTGAGCTCGAGACCCGGAGCCACCTCCTCGATCGCATCGAGGAAGAGCATCGCCAGCGAATAGGCCTCCTCGCCGGTCGCGCAGGCCGCCACCCAGGCCCGGAGCGTCTGGTCTCCCCGGTCCCGGCATGCCTCGACGAGGGGGACGACGGCGAGGGTACGCAGCGCTTCGAACGCGTGCGGATCGCGGAAGAAGCGGGTGACCGGGATGAGGATCTCCCTCCGGAGCGTGTCCCGTTCCTGCGGATGGCTCGTGAGGTGATCCCGGTACGCTTCCAGGGTGGCGAGCTTCAACGCTCTCAAGCGGCGCTCCACCCGGCGCTCGAGCGTCGCGGACTTGTACTGTCGGAGGTCGATGCCTCCGTACGGACGCAGCAGCTCTGCGATGGCCTCTCGCGTGTCTGTTTCCGCAAGGGGTGGAAGGGCCGGCGACCCTTCCGGAGCCTCCCCCCGGACGATGCGTCCGACCGCTTCGGCCAGCCCCTCCGGTGGCAGTGCGCGATCGCAGACGCCTGCTGCCGCTACGCTGCGGGGCATGCCGTCGAAGTGTGCGGAATCCGGATCCTGCGCGAGCACCCACCCGCCGACCGCGTTCAGGGTCTCCGCGCCCCGAGTCCCGTCCGAGCCGGTTCCGGAAAGAATGATCGCGATCGCGCGATCCGGAGCGTCCGCTGCGAGGCTCTCCAGAAAGACGTCGATCGGCAGGGTGATCCCCGCCTTCGGGCGGGGAGTCAGGTGAAGATGTCCGCCATGGATCGACATCGTGACGCCGGGCGGAATGACGTAGACGTGACCGCCCTTCACGGCCTGGCCGTCCTCGGCGACCGCGACCCGCATGCTCGTGTGCCGGGCGAGCAGCGTGTCCATCATGGTGCGGTGTTCGGGCGCGAGGTGCTGGATCACCACGAAGGCCGTGCCCGGCAGGTCGGGGAGCGAGGAGAAGAACCGGTCCAGCGCGTCCAGGCCGCCCGCCGAGGCGCCGAGGGCGACGATGGTTCCGGTGAAGGAGGGGGCGAGCGGATCCGGGAAGACCGGATCCTCTTCGCCTGCCTCCCCGGAGTTCTCGAAGTCCATCGTTGCCGCCCGTCGCACCGCGATCGGGCTCGATCGCTCACAGTGCTCTCACGAACATAGTCCAAGCGGCGGGATCACGGAAGCGACTGCAGGCGCTCACCAGCGCAGGCGGAGCCCCAGCGTTCCGGACCGACCAGGCGTCCCGTAGCCGAGGATCTGCTGGTACTCGGCATCGAGCAGGTTCTCGATGCGCGCGAAGAGCTCGACTTCCTCCGTGGCCTGCCATCGCCCCGCGAGATCGACGCGCGTCCACCCGTCCACCTCCGCCACGCCGTCCGGTTCCTCGCCGTTGTGGCGCACCCAGAGCGTCCCGGAGAACGGTCCGCCCCCGTCGACGGTCAGCACCAGACTGCCGCTGTGCCGCGGCACCCGGCGTAGCGCGTCGCCGTCCGCGTTCTCGGCGTCCACGAAGGCGTAGTCGAGGGCGGCCTGCGCCCAGGGCGTGAGCGCCAGTTCCGCGGAGAGCTCCACGCCGCGGGAATCCACGCGCCGGATGTTGGCGTAGGTGCCGGTGAGGAAGTCGAAGTCGATCTGGTTCTCCGTCTCCAGGGAGAACAGGGTCAGCGCGAGGCCCGCGCGCCCCCCGGCGTGCGACCACTCGACGCCGGCGTCGAAGCCCTCGGAGGTCTCCGGGGCGAGGTCGGGATTCGGCGCGGTCGCCCCGCAGCAGAAGAAGGTGGTCTGGAACAGCGTCGGGGCCTTGAAGCCCTCGCCCCAGCTCGCCCGGACCACGGTCTCCGGCGTCGCCTGCCAGCTCGCCCCCAGGCGGGCGGTGGTCTCGGCGCCGAAGCGCTGGTGCTCGTCCCGGCGCAGACCGGCGCTGAGGGTCAGGCCCCGTGCCGGATTCGCCTCGAGGAGCGCGAACAGCCCCTCGATGGCGATGCCGTCGTCGAAGGCGTCGACCTCCTCGCGTTCGGCGCCGACGGCGAGGCGGGCGGCCTCTCCCGCGCGGAACGTACCCTGGTAGCGCAGGACGTTCCGCTCCGCCTCGGCGGAGAACGCCGACGCTCCGTCCGCGAGGCTCTCGCGCTCGAGTTCCGTTCGCCCGGCGAGCAGCAGGTGCTCCAGGCGACCGTCGAGCGTGGGCACGCGCAGGGACACGGTGCCGGCGACCTCCTCGCTCAGGGCGAGATCGTCGCCGTCCCCGACGCTGCCCTGGGCGCCAGCGGCGAAGCGGTCGAACTCCGACTCGGCGTCGGTGTACAGCAACGACGCGTCGAGCCGCGCGCCGCCCGGCAGGTTCAGGCCCCCGCGGCCCGAGACGGACACGCCCTCGTAGCCGTCCGACTCCCGATTCCCGTTGTCCTCGTCGGCCTTCGAGATTCCGTCCGTGGACAGGCCGCTCACGCCGAGGCGGAAGTCCCCCGCGTCGCCCGCCGCCTGGAGGGCGGCCCCCGCGCGGAAGGTCGAGAAGCTGCCGCCCTCCACGAAGACGCTGCCGCCACGGCCGCGCTCCGGGCGCCGGGTGGTGATCGACACGACCCCGCCGATGGCGTCCGTGCCCCAGAAGGTGGACTGCGGACCGCGCAGGACCTCGATGCGCTCGATCTGCGCCGGGTCCAGGCGCGCGAAGTCGAAGCCGCCGCCGGGGGAGGCGCCGTCGTTGACCGGAACGCCGTCGACGAGCACCAGCGTCTGTTCGCTGGCGGCGCCGCGGATGCGCACGCTCGTCTGGCCTCCGAAGGCCCCGGTCTGGTTCACGGTGACGCCGGGGACGGTGGCCAGGGCCTCGGCCACGAAGTCCACGCCCAGCGCCTCGATCTCCTCCCGGGAGACCACGGTGACGCTGGCGGCGACCTCGCTCTGGGGACGCGGCAGACGCACGCCCTCGACGATCAACTTCTCGTCCGCAGCGGGCGCGGCCTGGACGGGCGGGGACAGGGCGGGCAGGGACAGGGCGGCGGCCAGGCCGGCCGCGAGGATCCGAGTTGTGCGCATGCAGGTCTCCCTCGGGTGCCCGGGCACCCGGTCGTGACGAAGTCGACGCCGCGACTTGCGGCGCCCTCGGGTGTCGTCACGGGGGAAACGGCGTTTCCCGTCCTCTCGGGCTGGACCCGGCCCATGGACGGACGACGCGACGGCAGGTCTCCTGGCTCGCCGATCCTCGCTCCGGATCGCCTTCCCGGCGCCTCCTCCGGAGGCCCCAGTGGCATCTCGATCCGTCGCTCCCGGCTCACAGTTGCGGGCACAGCCCCGGCTTCGCACCGGGTTCCCTCTTCCCCCGCCCTCCGGCGGGCACCGTCTGGGGGGCATTACGTCGAGCGCCGCCACGCGCTGTCAAGGAGAAGCCCGTTCCCCACCCCCGCCCCCGGACAGCCGAACCACCCCACGCCCGCTGACGCTGCACCCCGACCCTGGACACCCACACGGATTCCGTCGACGAATCAGGAGGCTGGAGCAAAGGGTGTCGGCGGCTGGTGCCGGCTCTCGTGGGCAGCGGCCACACGCTCGGGTGCCCGTCGCCGATTCCCGGCGTGGGCGATTCGAGGTTTCCCTTCGTGGCCCGACGCCCTGTTCCCGAGCGCAGGCATGGCGCCGGTGCGCCGTGGCGTGCGGGCGAGCTTCTGAGCTCCACGGGCATCTGCGTTCTCGGCCTCGATGCTGCGCCGGAACGGCTCCCCGTCGGGTCTCGAAGGCGCCGGCATGCGCGCAGGGCGCGACCGCTCCGGCGATGCTCGCCGGGCCCCCGTGGGGCGGCGCGGTGCCTCGGCGCCCTGTCTCTCCAGCGCGCAGGGCTCGAAGCAGAACGCACTACCGAAGTGCATGACCGTGTCGGATGCGCCTTTCCGTGGTGCGCCATCTCTCCGGGAAGGCCCGTGTGGGAGGCCGCGGCCCCCTTTTTCGCCTCGTGGCACCGAGCTTGCACATGCCGGACGGCGAGGGAAGCAGGGGGAGTCCCTCGAGTACCCCACGGCGCGACGGGACATCCACGGACGGCCCTCGCGAAATCGACGGAACGAGGATCACCACATCATGA
>JAZBPF010000651.1:0-7204 GCA_036351515.1 Pseudomonadales bacterium
GCGGGAGAGCGAGCTCGACCCGCTGCTCCGGGCCCGGTCCGTGGGCGCCGAGGAGACGCTGGCGACGATCCGGGCGGTGTGGGAGGCCGAGGGCTACCTCCTCGACCCGCACACGGCCGTCGGCGTCGCCGCCGGTCGTGCCCTGCGCACGGACGCGCCCCTCGTGTGCCTGGCGACGGCGCATCCCGCCAAGTTCCCGGAGTCCGTGCTGAAGGCCGTGGGCCGGGACGTCGCGCACCACCCGCGGGTGGACGGCCTCGCCGACCTGCCCACGCGGTCCACGACGCTGCCCGCGGACGAGGGCACGGTGAAGGCCTTCCTCGCGGACCACGCCCGCAGCTGACCCGCGCGCGGCGGCCGCGCGCTTCCGACTCCGCGCTTCGCCGGGCGCGGACCGTCCTCCTGCGTCCCGCGACGGCGCCGCGCCGCAGGCAGTGCAGGGCGGGCGTTCGATTGATCTTGCAAATGGGAACGATTCGCGTTTCCATGGGCTCCACGCCGGCGCTCCGCCCGGTCCCCGGCGAGCTCGAGGAGTCCACCCATGTCCACCGCTTCCCGCCCCTCCGATTCCTGGCACGGCGCCCTGCGCTCGGCCAACGGCCACTGCGCCGCCGGCCGCCTGCGCGAGGCCCTGTCCTGCTACGACCGTGCGGTCTCCGCCGTCGACGCCCTGCTCGGCGGGAGCCCGCTCACGGCGCCCCTGCTCATGGCCAAGACCGTCAGCCATCTCCACCGGGCGGCGGTGCTCGACCGGCTGGAGCGGACCCGTGCCGCGGACCGTGAGTACCGCAGCGCCTGGGCCTTCGCCCGCGCGGTGGCCGACGACGTCCGCCAGCCGGCGGGCCTGCGCCAGGCCGCCTGCTGCCATGCGCGGGTCGCCCTCGCCGAGTGGCAGGGGGCGCGTGGACCGGCACCGCGGTGCATCGCGCCGGACCCGGACGAGGCGGAGGCGAGCGTTGTCCTCCACTGACCCGGCCTTCCTGCGCGGGCGGCCGCTGCGGGTCGCCCGCCTGCGGCGCCACGCGGTCCGGGAGCGGGAACGGGCGCTGGGCCGTCGACGGATCGCCGCCGCCTGCGGCTGGACCGCAGGCGTGGCAGGCGTCCTCGCCGTCTACGTCGTGAGCTGGCTCGCGCTGCTGCCGCTGCCGTGAGCGGACTCGGCCGCAACCTGCGGGGCGGAAGCCGGGAAGGCGGACGGGTCCTCGCCGCTGCTCGCCGGTTCCGGAGCGACCGCGATCCGTCCCGGCGCCAGGGCGGCGGCTCCCCGCGGCCGCGCCTACCGGTTCCGCTTCCGCGCCTTCCGGGCTGCCTTGCGCCTGTCCTTCCTCGCTTTCTTCGCCTTCCTCGAGTCGCCGGACGGTGCGCGCCGCCCGGGCCCGGACGACGACGCGTCCGGAAGCCGTTGACCCACCATGGAATCGAGCAGGGCCTCGAGCTGCTCCTCGGACTCCAGGTCGAAGTCGGTATCCTCGTCCTCCATGAGGAGGGACGTGGCCGGACCGAAGTTGCCCGGGTCCGCCAAGGCGCCCTCGAGTTCCGGCACCGCCTCCTCCTTCAGCACGTCCAGGCAGGCGTCCGCCTGCGCCAGACGGAATTCGCGTTTCAGGAAGCGGTAGAACGCCCGCAGCTCCGCGAAGAGCGGGCCTGCGTCGGAGGACGGGATGCTGACCATGCGCGGGACGACGTCGAAGAGCAGGGCCTGCAGCTCCTCGGCCTCGAGCGTCGGCAGGCTCCTGCCGCCGTAGTTGGCGGTCAGGTCCAGCAGCAGCTCGGCCGCGTCGGCCTCCGGAAAGTCGTGCCCCTCCGGCGAGGCGGCGAAGCGTCTCAGGAGCTCCTCCTCGAGGATCCCCCGTGCGACCTCCCCGACCTCGTCGTCGTCCGCGTCCGCCACCGCCGCGAGCGCGGCGAGCACGTCCAGCGCCGGGTCGAAGGACCCGGGGTCCGACGCTTCGGGCGAGCTCAGGGTCACCTCCACTTCCCCCCGGTACGTCGCTACCCGCAGCGTCCGTGCAGCGTGCACGTCGGGCTCCCCGGGCACCGGGGCCGCCGTATCCGAGAGGATCGCGGTGAGCGCGCGGGCGAGGGCCTCCGCCACCGTGACTTCCTCGGGGGTCGGCGGCCTCGCCACGAGGTCCTCGTCGATCGCCACCAGCCACGGATAGGCGTCCGGCCCGGCGACTTCCCAGTGGTGCTCGGAGATCTCCCGGCGCAGCTCGGGGGCGACGTCGGCGCCGCGTTCGAAATGCAGCACGAAATGAGGCGGCAGCTCCGGTTCGCCCCCCGCTTCGAGGGCCTCGGCCGCGTCCAGATACGTCTCGAAATCCTCGGGATCGGAGAACAGGATCAGTCCGAAGCTCTCCCCCAGCTGGCCCATCACGGACAGCGCCCCGTCGTGCAGGCCGAGCTGCTCGATCGTGACCAGGAACAGGCTCTGATCGTCCGGTAGGCGCTTCCATGGTTCGGCCCGGAACAGGTCGGCCATGGCCGCGAAGAGCGCCTCCATGGCCGCGGGCGGGATCCCGAGGCCGAGGTACGAGAGCTCGCCGACGTCGTCCCGGGCCATCTGCTCCCGCATGCTCTCGAGCACGCCATCGACCTCGGGAGTCGGGGCGCAGATCACGTCGATCCCCGGATGATCGGCGCGGAGCGCTTCGGCGAGCTCCGGAGAGGAGACGCGGACGCGGCCCGGGCGGTGCGGCCGGCCGGCGATCGGCTGATCCATGGCGGTCTGCAGGCTCTCGCCGGCCCCGGGCAGGACTTCGCCCGGTCGACCGACCGTCGACCCCAGGACGGCACCGTCGGCGCCGATCCAGAACAGGGCCTCGGGCCGATAGGGCTCGCCTTCCTCGGAGACGTAGGCCGGCAGCGAGGTCAGCGCGCCGACCCACTCGACCCCGGTGGCCGCCCCCGGGCCGGGGCGCTTCCTGGCCCTTCGCGAATGCTTCACCGCTCGCCCCCTTCCGCCTGCTGCCGGTGCGCTGGATCCGCGCCGGGCAGACCCGGGTCTCGCGACCGAGGACGCGCCTGCCGCGACGCTGCGATCGATGATGCGTTCGTGCTCCGCGCACAGGCAACCGGATCCCGGGTCACCAGCGCAGACGCACCCCGACCGTGCCGGACCGACCGGGCGTACCGTAGCCGAGGACCTGCTGATACTCGGTGTCGAGCAGGTTCTCGATCCGGGCGAAGAGTTCGACCTCCTCCGTGGCCTGCCAGCGCCCCGCCAGATCGACCCGTGTCCAGCCGTCGACCTCGACGGCGCCGTCCGGCTCCTCGCCGTTGTGACGGACCCAGAGCGTTCCGGAGAACGGCCCGCCGGCGTCGAGGCTCAGCACCAGGCTGCCGCTGTGCCGCGGCACCCGGCGGAGCGCGTCGCCGTCCGCGTTCTCCGCGTCCACGAACGCGTAGTCGAGGGAAGCCTGCGCCCAGGGCGTGAGCGCCAGTTCCGCGGAGAGTTCCACGCCGCGGGAATCCACGCGCCGGAGGTTGGCGTAGGTGCCGGTGAGGAAGTCGAAGTCGATCTGGTTCTCCGTCTCGAGGGAGAACAGGGTCACCGCGAGACCGGCGCGTCCACCGGGGGCCGTCCACTCGACCCCGGCGTCGAACCCCTCGGAGGTCTCCGGCGCGAGGTCGGGATTCGGCGCCGTCGCGCCGCAGCAGAAGAAGGTCGTCTGGAACAGCGTCGGCGCCTTGAAGCCCTCGCCCCAGCTCGCCCGGAACACGGTCTCCGGCGTCGCCTGCCAGCTGGCGCCGAGCCGGGCCGTGGTCTCGGCCCCGAAGCGCTGGTGCTCGTCCCGGCGCAGTCCCGCGCTGAGGGTGAGGCCCTGCGCAGGACTCGTCTCGAGGAGCGCGAAGAGCCCCTCGATGGCGATGCCATCGTCGAAGGCGTCGACCTCCTCGCGCTCGGCGCCGACGGCGAGTCGGCTCGCTTCCCCCGCCCGGAAGGTGCCCTGGTAGCGCAGGATGTTCCGCTCGGCCTCGGCGGAGAACGCCGAGGTCCCGTCCGCGAGGCTCTCGCGCTCGAGCTCCGTGCGCCCCGCGAGCAGCAGGTGCTCGAGGCGGCCGTCGAGCGTGGGCACGCGCAGGGAGACGGTGCCGGCGTACTCCTCGCTCAGGGCCTGATCGTCGCCGTCCCCGACGCTGCCCTGCGCGCCTACGGCGAAGCGGTCGAAGTCGGCGGTCGCATCCGTGTAGAGGAGCGATGCGTCGAGCCGCGCCCCGCCGGGCAGGTTCAGACCGCCGCGACCGGACACGGACAGGCCCTCGTAGCCGTCCGACTCCGGGTTGCCGTTGTCCTCGTCGGCCTTCGAGATCCCGTCCGTGGACAGGCCGCTGACGCCGAGGCGCAGGTCGCCGGCGTCGCCTGCGGCCTCGAGGGCGGCGCCGGCGCGGAAGGTCGAGAAGCTGCCGCCCTCCACGAACACGCTGCCGCCGCGCCCGGCCTCGGGACGCCGGGTGGTGATGGACACGACGCCGCCGATGGCGTCCGTGCCCCAGAAGGTGGACTGCGGGCCCCGCAGCACCTCGATGCGCTCGATCTGCGCGGGATCCAGGCGTGCGAAATCGAAGCCGCCACCGGGAGAGGCGCCGTCGTTCACCGGCACCCCGTCGATCAGCACCAGCGTCTGCTCGCTGGCCGCGCCGCGGAGGCGCACGCTGGTCTGGCCGCCGAAGGCCCCGGTCTGGTTCACGGTGACGCCGGGGACCGTGGCGAGGGCCTCGGCCACGAAGTCGACGCCGAGCGCCTCGATCTGCTCCCGGGACACCACCGTGACGCTGGTGGCGACCTCGCTCTGGGGGCGCGCGAGGCGCACGCCCTCGACGATCAGCGTCTCCACGGCGTCGGGGGCCGCGAGGGCCGGCGGGGACAGGGCACACGCCAGGATGGCGGCAGCGGCCCCTGGAAGGGAACGGAGAGTAGGCATGCAGGTCTCCCTCGGGTGCGCGGGCACCCGGTCGTGACGAGTCGGGCGCCGCGAACTGCGGCGCCGGCGGATGTCGTCACGGGGGAAACGGCGTTTCCCGTCCGCTCGGGCTGGTCCCGGCCCACGGACGGACGACGCGACGGCAGGTCTCCTGGCTCACCGATCCTCGCTCCGGACCGCCTTCCCGGCACCTCCTCCGGAGGCCCCAGTGGCGTCGTGGTCCGTCACTCCCGGCTCACAGTTGCGGGCACAGCCCCGGACTCGCACCGGGTTCCCTCTTCCCCCACCCTCCGGCGGGCACCGTCTTCGGGCATTACGTCGATCGGCGCACCTCCTTGTCAAGGTTCGCTCGCCCGATGCGCGATCCCGTTCCGAGGCTGTGCGTCCACGTGCGATCGCTCGCCGGGTTCGGGACCGGCGAGCCCGTTCGAGCCGGAGGGGCGTCCCTCCCTGGGCTGCATGGCTCGAGTCCGGCAGCGGATCCGGACTCGCCTGGATGCCGGGCCGTGTCCATGGAACGTTTCGCTCTGCGCGCGTGAAGATCCGGCTGCTCGCGGAAACGCTGGCGGTCTGTCGTGCCCTACGGGTCACCCCCTGCTGTGAGAAAATCAGACGCGGGCAGCCGGGCTGCGTCACGTCCCTGGAGCATGGAGGTACGTTGCCATGGGCGCGAACAGGATCGATTCAGAGGGGCTCGAGGCGGTCGTCGAGATCCTCCGCACGCAGTTGCCCGACCTCGAGTTCGCCTATCTGTTCGGGTCGGCTGCCCGCGGCGATGCCACGCGATCCAGCGACGTGGACATCGCCGTGCGCGCGGGGCACCGGATCGACGCCGTGACACGGTTCCGGTTGCAGGAAGCGATCGCGGCACGACTCGGATGCGACGTGGACCTGATCGACCTCGCCTCCGCGTCGACCGTGCTGCGCGTCCAGGTACTCAGCGACGGACGGGTCTTCTTCGAGCGTCACCCGATCGAGCGCGAACGGTTCGAGATGAACGTGCTGTCGGCCTATGCGCGCCTGAACGAGGAGAGGCGCGACATTCTCGAGGACGTCCGGCACAGGGGTACCGTGCATGGATGACGTGGTCCTCAACAAGGCGGCCACGATCGAGCGCTGCATCGCACGGGTCCGTGAGGTTTATGCCGGGGATCCGGACAACCTCCGCAACGATGCGCTTCGACAGGACTCGATCGTGCTGAACCTGCAACGTGCCTGCGAGGCCGGCATCGATCTCGCGATGCATCGAGTCCGAAAGCACCGCCTCGGGATCCCGCAGGAAAGCCGCGCGGCCTTCGAGTTGCTCGTGGAAGCGGGGAGGCTCGATGCGGGGCTGGCGGTCAGTCTCATGGCCATGGTCGGCTTCCGCAACGTGGCCGTGCACGACTACACGAGACTGAACCTGGACATCGTCCTGGCCATCATCGAGACCCACACCGTGGACCTGCTCGCCTTCGCGGCCCACAGCGTGCGCGCCGAGACCTGATTCCGCTGCCTCCCGGGGCACGTGTCCCGAGGGGAGGCGACGGTTGTCCACCTGCGCGGCCGCCGGCCGACGCCGGGGCTCCGTGCGCGCTGAGCTGGACCCCCGCTCCGTTTGCAGCCCCGAGCGACTTCGATCGAGGATTCAACGCGCTGCGTTCCGCTGAGCTTGGACACCCACGCGAGCTCCATCCAGTAATCAGCGGGGTGCAACGGAAGACGTCTGGGAGGTGGCGTGGGTCTCGATGGAACGGGCCCGGGATCGCGGGTCCTGCGCCGCCCCCCGGCGGGCGGTTCGATCGTTCCCCGGGAGGTCCAGCTCCCGGTTCCCGAGTCGCACGCAAGGCTCGGGTGCGCAACGGGAGCGCAGGTGGGCTTCGGGCTGCGGCGCGCACCCGCGTCCTTCGACCTCGGCCTCCCTGCTGCGCCGAACCGGCTCACCGGCGCGTCACGAATCCACCCGGAAACACCGACCCGGCGCACGGTGGCGATGCCCTCCGGCCCTCCCTGCCGTCGCGTGCCGGGTCGGTCTCCTCCCGTCGCCAGTGGGGAAAGTCCGCGCAGAAACGCACCGATCGGGTGCGTTCTGGATGGCAGATAGCCCCCTCACGGTGCGCTCTCGCTCCCTGAATGCCCACCCCGGGGGCCCTGGCCCCCATTTCGGCCCTGTGGCACCGAGTTTGCACATGCCGGACGGCGAGGGAAGCAGGGGGAGTCCCTCGAGTACCCCACGGCGCGACGGGACATCCACGGACGGCCCTCGCGAAATCGACGGAACGAGGATCACCACATCATGA
>JAZBPF010000652.1:0-5190 GCA_036351515.1 Pseudomonadales bacterium
CCGTGTCCCTCGATCTCCTCGAAGACGTCCATGACGTCCGCCCGTCCGGCCACCGCGCCCACGGGGAGCCCCCCGCCGATGATCTTGCCGAGGGCCGTGAGGTCCGGCTGGACCCCGAGGACGCCCTGGCTGCCCCCGTAGCCGAGGCGGAAGCTCACCACCTCGTCGAGGACGAAGAGCATGCCCGTGCGCCGTGCGGTCTCCGCCAGCGTCGCGACGTAGTCCGGCCGCACGAGGTTCGCCCCCATGCGCATGGGCGCCGTGTCGATCATCACGCAGGCGATCTCGTCCGCGTGCGCCTGGAGCAGGCGCTGGCTGTGCTGCGGCTCGTTGAAGGGCAGCACCACCACTTCGCCGAGGACCGATTCCGGCGTCCCGGCGCAATAGCCCTTCGCCTTCGGATCCTCCCCGTCGCGGTCCCCGGGCCCGTTGCCGAGGCTCACCTCCGCGAAGTCGTAGGAGCCGTGGTAGAAGCCCTCGCACTTGGCGATCTTCGGCCGGCCCGTGAACGCCCGCGCGGCCTTGATCATGTTCATGACCGCCTCGGAGCCGGAGTTCATGAAGCGGATCCGCTCGAAGCCGGGCACGCGCGCGCAGAGGAGCTCGGCGAGGGCGATCTCCGACTCGTTGGCGAAGGAGTAGGCGCTGCCGCGCGCCGCCTGCCGCGCCACCGCCTCCACGACGGGCCCGTAGGCGTGGCCGTGGATCAGCGAGGTGTAGTTGTTCACGAAGTCCACGTAGCGGTTGCCGTCGACGTCGACCACCTCGGCGCCGCGGGCCTCGTCCACGTAGAGCGTGTAGGGCTTCATGCGGATGCTGGAACGGCTGCCGCCGTCGGGCAGCACGCGCCGCGCCCGGGCGGCGAGGGCCGCGGACTTCGATGCAGGATCGGGGTAGGCCATGACCGGAGTTCCTCCTCGCGCGGGCACGCGTGCCCTCCCGTCCCGAGCATCCCCCAATCGGGAGCGTTCGGGAAAGCACCACCCGCTTCCCGGGTCGGCGCAGCAAGATCCGCACCGGCTGGCACGCTTGTCGCTTGGTCCCACCCAGCAGCGCCGCGCAGGCGCGGAGCGGTCCGGCCCTCCCGTCCGCCCGGCGCCCGCCGAGGGAGCATTCCGTCCCGGATCGACTCGGGCTGGTGCATGATGCCTCTGCGGAAGCGGCGAGGCCGTCACGGGAGCCCTGCCATGCGCCATCGGTCCACCCCGCCGTCAGCCCGGACGCCGTGAGCCCGGTCCGCCTGCAGCGGAAGATCTCCCTGCCGGGCGCGGTCTTCCTGCTCGTCGGGCACATCGTCGGCGCGTCGATCTTCATCCTGCCCGGCGAACTCGCACAGGTGGCCGGCCCGGCCGTCTTCCTCGCCTACCTCGTGGCCGGGCTCCCGGCGATCGTGAACTGCCTCATCGCCGCGCAGGTGGGCAGCATCCTGCCGGTCTCCGCCGCGGACTACGTGTTCACGGCGCTCGTGCTCAATCCCTTCGTCGGCTTCCTGAAGGTCTGGGTCGGCATGATCGGACTGCTCATCGGCGTGCCGATCCTCGCCTTCGGTTTCGCGGAGTACATGGCCTACTTCCTGCCGGCCGTGCCCCGTCTCGTGCTCGCCATGTTCGTGGTGCTCGCGATCCTCGTCGTGAATCTCCTCGGGCTGCGGGCGAGCGTACGCACGCAGATGCTCCTGGTGAGCTTCTTCGTGGCGACGCTGCTGATCTTCGGCATCGGCGGCGCCCTGCATCTCGCCACGGGCCCCGGCACGGCGAACCTCGTCCCGCTCGTACCGAACGGCCTCGATTCCCTCTGGAGCGCTGCGGTGCCGGCCTTCTATTCCTACTCCGGGTTCCTCGCCATCGTCGTCATCGGCGAGGAGATCCGCGAGCCCGAGCGGAACATCCCGCTCACGCTGCTCTTCGCCTTCGCCATCATCACCACGCTCTACGCGCTCGTGACCTTCGTGCTCCCCGGCGTGCTCCCCTGGCGGGAGATCGGGACCCTCGTCGCCCCCATGTCCACGGCCGCGGCGCAGTTCCTGCCGCCCTGGTTCGGCGTGGTGATCACCCTGGCCGCCGTGACCGCCGCCGCCACCTCCATCAACACGCTCGTGCTCACGACCTCGCGGAGCTTCTTCGCCCTGGCGCGGAATCAGGTGCTGCCGAGCGGCCTCGGGCGCATCTCCCCGCGGACGCAGGAACCCTTCGTCGCCATCGTCTTCGCCTGCGCGCTCGGCTTGCTCGGCGTCTCGATCCAGGGCGAGATCCTGGAGTACGCGTCCATGACGGTGATCGGCTCCATGCTCTACGGAATCGTCTGGGCCGTGGCGCTCACGCGTCTGCCCTCCCGACTCCCCGAGCACTACGCCGGCGCACGCTTCCGGGTCTCCCGGGCGGGCATCTGGGCCATCGCGATCCTGAAGATCGCGATCTCGGCCTTCTTCCTCTACTACGGGATCCGGGACAACCCGGTCGCGACCGCGCTCTACGGCGCCCTGCTCGCCCTCGGCGGCGCCTACTACCTGCTGCGCAGCCGCCACCTCGAGCGCATCGGCGTCTCCCTCGCCCGGGTCCTCCGGGCCGAGACGGACCCGGCGCCGACCTGATCCACCCCATCGCCGCCAGGGAGGTCCGCACCGCCATGCACGCACCGGGCAACCAGCGCATCGCCTACTACAACAGCACCTATCTCCCGGAAGGGGAGATCCGCATTCCCTATCGGGACCGGGGTTTCCTCCTCGGCGACGGCGTGTTCGACATGACGCGCACCTTCGGCGGGCGGATCTTCCGCATCGAGCAGCACGTGGAGCGGCTCTTCGAGTCCCTGCGCGCCCTGCGCATCGACCCCGGGCACACGCCGGAGGAACTCGTCGAGATCTCCTGCACGGTGCTGGAGCGCAATCGCCACCAGCTCGACGAGACCCGGGACTTCTGGGTCGCCCAGCGCATCTCGCGGGGCGTGAACGCCGTGGGCGACGAGGGCTGGCCGGAACAGGGCGCGACGGTCATCGTCGAATGCCTGCCCCTGCCGCTGAAGCAGCGCGCCGTCTACTACGCGGAGGGCATCGACCTGCTGCTCTCGCCGGTCCGGCGTACGGCGCCGGACGCGCTGACCCCACGCGCGAAGACCGCGAACTACCTGAACCTGATCTACGCGAACCAGGCCGTGGCGACCAATTCGCCGAACGCCTACACGGTGCTCCTCGACCACAAGGGCGATCTCTGCGAGGGCCTCGGCGCCAACCTGTTCCTCGTGAAGGACGGCGTGCTGAAGACGCCGCGGGACCAGTTCGTGCTGCCCGGCATCTCCCGCGCCTGCGTGATCGAGCTCGCCGAGGGCCTGGGGATGGACGTGCTCCGCTGCGATCTCGACCTGCACGACGCCTACAACGCCGACGAACTGTTCCTGACCTCCACGAGCCTGTGCATCGTGCCCGTGCGCTCCTTCGCCGGCGCGCCCGTCGGTGACGGCGCCATCCCGGGCCCGGTCACCCAAAGGCTCACGGACGCCTACATCGAGCACGTGGGCTTCGACTTCGTGCGGCAGTACCTCGCCTGGCTCGACTGAGGCTCAGGCGTCCGGTTCCTCCGAGGGCGGCGCGGGCACGGGTGCCGGCTGCAGCGCCTTCAGCGCCGCCGCGCGCCGGTCCCGCTGCTTCCGGGCGAGCTGGCGCATGTCCACGATCTCGTCCGTCTCGTCGACGATCTCCATGCCGATGAGGGTCTCGAGGGCGTCCTCGAGGGTCACGACGCCGGCCATGCCGCCGAAGTCGTCGAGCACGAGGGCGATGTGCTCCTTGCGGTCCATGAGCACCTGCAGCAGATCCACGATGCGGTAGGACTCCTGGATCGTGAGCAGCTCGCGGCGCAGCGTGCCGACCCGCGCGTCGCCCTTGCCCTCGGCGAGGGCGGAGAGCACGTCGGTCCGGAGCACGAACCCGGTGATGCGGTCCTTGGAGCCGGAGTGATAGGTGGGCAGCCGCGAGAAGCGCAGGAGCCCGGAGCGATGGACGTCGACGATGCGCTCCTCCTCCGGCAGGGCCACCACGACCGTGCGCGGCGTCATGACGTCCCGGGCCTCGACGGTGCGGAAGGAGAGCAGCGAATCGAGCATGCGGCGCTCGCGGTCGTCGAGCACGCCCTCGCGCGCCCCGATCTCGGCCATGGCGGTGAAGTCGCTCCGCGTGAGCACCGGCGCGCGCTCCCCGCGCTTGAGCAGCGCCGTCACGCCGCGGCTCATCCACACGAAGGGCGCGAGCAGCTTCAGGAGGAAACCGAGCGAGCGCACCGTGAAGGGCGCGAGCCCCTGCCAGTACACGGCGCCGAGGGTCTTCGGGACGATCTCCGAGAGCACGAGGATCACCAGCGTCATGACCGTCGGCACGACCACCCCCGTGAGCAGCGGATGGGTCTGCGCCCAGATCGCCGTCGCCTGCTGGCCGACGCCGATGGCGCCCACCGTGTGGGCGATGGTGTTCAGCGTGAGGATCGCCGCGAGGGGCCGGTCGATGTCCGCCTTGAAGTCCACGAGCCGGTGTCCGAGCGCGTCGCCGGCCTGCACGTGGCGCTCCGCGTAGGCCGGCGTGATCGACAGCAGCACCGCTTCCCAGAGGGAGCACAGGAACGAGAAGACGATCGAGATCGAGAAGAACAGGACGAGCAGCGCGACCATGCGGGATTCCCGGCTCAGGACGACGCGGAGCGGTTCGCTCCGGCGGCATCGGCGTCCTCGTCGTCGGCGATCTCGACCGCCCCCTCTTCCGCGTCCTCCTCGATTCCCAGGAGACCGGGGCCCGTGCCGCTCGGCAGGGCCTCCACCTCCCGGAGCCTGCGCTGCATCACCCGCGACCGACGCTCGACGGAATCCATGTGGTTGCCGGCCTCCTGGAGCTTCTTGCGCACCTTCGCGAGCGTGTCACCGAACTTGCCGAATTCCGTCTTCACGGCGCCGAGGATCTTCCACACCTCGCTCGAGCGCTGCTGGATGGCGAGGGTCCGGAAGCCCATCTGGAGGCTGTTCAGGAGCGCACTGAAGGTGCTCGGGCCCGCCACCACGACCCGGTGCTCGCGCTGGATCCGGTCCGTGAGCCCGGGGCGACGGGTGATCTCCGCGTAGAGACCCTCGGTCGGCAGGTAGAGGATCGCGAAGTCCGTGGTGTGCGGGGGCGCGAGGTAGCGGTCGGCGATGGCGCGGGCCTCGTCGATC
>JAZBPF010000653.1:0-2938 GCA_036351515.1 Pseudomonadales bacterium
CGCCTGCACCCGTTCGAGCTCGCCGAGGCACCAGTGGGTGATCCGGTGGTTCCGGGCGCGCTGCGCGGCGCGGTAGCGCTCGACGAAGGCCGCGTCGAGGGGCAGCGTCCGCTCCGGCGCGAAGAGGTCGAGCTCCGGATCCACGGAGAACGGGTCGCGCTCGTCCGTGACCGCCGGATCCATCCAGTCGGTGATGACCTCCGGGCGTCCGCCGTGGGCGTTCAGGGACACGTAGAAGTCGCCGGCAGGCAGGTCCTCCAGGGCCGGATGGAGCGAGAGCCCCGGCGCGGGGTCGATGCTCACCCCGGCGCTCTGGGACTGGTAGGCGGCCATGAGCGAGCCGCCGCCGGAGTTGCCGAGGAGCACGATCCGCTCGACGCCCGCCTCCTCCCGGAGCCAGCGCAGCCCCTCACCGATCTCGATCAGCGCGTGATCGAGCAGGAAGAAGGCCTCGTTGCCCCGGTACTTCGTGTTCCAGCCGAGGAACCCGAACCCCCGGGCCGCGAGCAGGGGGCCGAGATAGTGCTCGCTGAAGTCGACGTTGTAGTGCGTGGCCAGGAAGGCCGTGCGCACGGTCCCGGTCGCCGGCCGGTGCCAGAGGCCCTGGCAGGGCAGGAACCCCGCGCCGTTGCGCCGGCCGACCGGCGAGGCGCGGGAGACGAACTCCCGGACGACCGCGGTCATTCCGCGTCCAGCAGCCGTTCGGCCTCGGCCTCGTCGCGGGGCATGCCGCCGGGGCGGTCGCAGCAGAGCTCCACGAGGATCCCGTTCGGGTCGCTGAAGTAGATGGAATCGCACCAGCCGTGGTCGAGCTCCATCTCCACCTCCACGCCCGCGGCCTCGAGCCGTCCGCGGGCGGCCTCGACCTGTTCCGGCGTCGCCCGCAGCGCGACGTGGTTGACCCACTTCGGCAGCCCGAGGTCGGTGGAGATGGCCGTCTTCAGGGGCGTCGGCTCGCCCACGCCGTGAAGGTCGAAGAAGGCGATGCAGCTGCCGTCGCCGGTGTCGTAGAAGACGTGCTTCACCATCGCGGGGCCGTGCCGCTGGATCTCCGTGTTCACGAGCTTCAGGCCGAGCACGTCGCTGTAGAAGCGGTGCGTGGCCGCGAGGTCGCGGCAGGCGAAGGCCACGTGGTGGATGGTCGGTGCGCCCATGGTCTCTCCCCTCCGGGTCACTACGGGGGAGTCTACTTCACACCAGGAGCAGCGCGAGGCCCGTCAGCATGGCCATGGCGGCGAGGAAGCCCGTGAGGGCCCAGCCCCAGGCGCCGGCGTCGCCGCGGCGCCGGAGCGGGCCCAGGGTCGCCCGGTCGTCGAAGAGGATCTCGGTCCGGCCGACCCGCAGCAGATCCCCCGGCGCGAGCTCGGCCATGCGCTCGGGGCGGCCGTTGACGAACAGGTCGAGATCCGGCGCCGCCGCCTCCACGCGACAGCCCCGCCCACCGACGGTGAGCACGGCGTGGCGCCCGGCCACGCGCTCCGCGTCGATGCGCAGCTCGCAGGCGGGCTCCCGGCCGATGACGAGGGTTCCGGGAGCGAGCTCGAAGAGCCGCCCCTCGACGGGCGCCGACAGGCCCAGGAGCACGAAGTCGCGCCGTCCGCCGGCGGGGGAGCCGGCGGAGGCCCGCTCCGGCAGGGACGCGGGCTCCTCGAGGTCGCCGACGGAGAGATCGACGGCGCCGGCCCCTGCGCGCGCGGCCTGCGGCGGCAGCGCCGGCGCGCTCGGTGCCGGCGCGCTCGGTGCCGGCGGCGCCTCGGGCCCCCGGCCCCCGACCGTCCCGGGGCTCCGGGACCCTTGTGCGGCCGCCGCCCGGGGCACGGCGGAGGTCACGGTCGTGTCCCCGCCCTGGCGCCCCCCGCGCACCTCGACGTGGAAATCCGTGCGATCGAAGGTGATCCGGTCCCCGGGGCCGAGGGCGCGGGGCCCCTCCACGCGCTCGCCGTTGACCCAGGTGCCGTTCGTGGAGCCGAGGTCCTCGACCCAGAGCACACCGTTCTCGGTCCACAGCCGCGCGTGCCGGCGCGAGACGTAGCCCTCGGAGATCCGCAGGTCCGCGGCGCGGCTGCGGCCGACCACGGCCTGGCCGTGCACCGGGAAGCTGGTCCGGTCTCCGGCGTGCACGAGGCGCCAGGCCGCACCCTCGCCGCGCGAGGCGACGCCGTTCGCGTCAGGCGCCACGGAAGAGCGCTCCGAGCGCCCCGACCCCGGCGGGGTCCGGCTCGCTTCCGAGGAAGAAGAGCAGCAGCCCGCCGAGCACGAGGGCCAGGCCGACCCCGAGGGCCAGCCACTGGAGGGCCGAGGGGCCCGTGCCGGCCGCCCGCGCCGGAGGCTCCGGCAGGCGACCGCCGTTGCGCGCCCGGGCGCGGGCGCGGGCGACGATCTCCGGCGGCACGAGTTCGCTGTGGGAGACCGCCCCGGGGAGCTCGTGTGCCTCCTCCCAGGCGTCGAGGGCGGCGACGAGCTCCGCGCCGGTCTGGTAGCGCTCGTCCCGGGTCTTGGCGAGCATCCGGTCGAGGAGTGGCTGCAGGGAGGCGTAGCGCTTCGGGAGCTTCGGGATCGCGTCGCGTACGTGCTTCAGGCCGATGTCCACGGGGGAGTCGCCGTCGTAGGGCACGCGCCCCGTGAGCGCCTTGAACAGCACCACGCCGAGCCCGTAGAGGTCCGCGCGGCCGTCGAGCTTCTCCCCGGCCACCTGCTCCGGACTCATGTAGTACGGGGTCCCCACCACGGAGCCGAGCACGGTGATCTGCGTGTCGCCGTCCCCGTCGGCGCTGCGGGCGATGCCGAAGTCCGTGAGCACCGCGGAGCCGTCCTCGCGGAAGAGGATGTTCTCGGGCTTGATGTCACGGTGGATGACGCCCTTGCCGTGGGCGTAGTCCAGGGCGCGGGCGATCTCCCGGACGACCCGCAGCGCCTCGGCGCAGTCGATGCCGTCGGC